>CAJXAS010000010.1 GCA_913050305.1 uncultured Polaribacter sp.
CCTTCAGTTCCGATATTTCGAACATTATAAAATTATTAAGTTAAATATGAATCTTAATTTTGTAAGATTTCTATGGTTTTTTTTGAATGTGGCAATTAAGTATAGTTCTACAAAAAAGCTTTTGTGTAATTAATGTTAAACAAATATATACATTTTTTTTTAGTTAAGGATTTTCTTTTTAAAAAAGAATGTTCTACTTTTGTGATATTAGAAACACCAAATGATTCAAAGGATTCAAACAGTATATTTATTATTGACTTCTATTATTTCTATAGTTATAATTTTTGTTTTTAATTTGTGGAAATCTACTGATAAAAGTGTTTTTGCTTTAGATTTGTTAAGCAGTGATGTCAGCTTATTAAAAGCCATTCCTGTTTTGTTTTTAATATCGGCAGCTTTAGCCTTTGTAGCAATTTTTCTTTTTAAGAATAGAAAACTACAATTTGTTATCGGTCGATTAACAATTTTGATAAACCTTATTTTATTAGGATTATTGATTTATGTATCTCTAACTTTACCTGGAGAAGCTGCGGTTTCGGAGAAAGGTATTGGGATGTTTGTACCAATTTTAGCGGTTTTGCTTCTTGTTTTGGCAAATAAAGCTATTAAAAAGGATGAAGATCTTGTAAAATCTGTAGATAGATTGCGATAATACTAACATCTTAGTATATTTAGTGCGAAAAAAAACCGAGATTTATCTCGGTTTTTTATTTTTTAGAATAAAACGATTTTATCCACGTTTTGCCAATTCTATAATTTCTAAATTTTTAATTTCACCGTTTTCTAATTGAAATCGTAGCATGGTTCTTATCTTATGAAATCCGTGGTTTCCTGCGGCACCTGGGTTTAAGTGCAGTAGATTTAGTTTTTTATCATAGTGTACCTTTAAAATATGAGAATGACCAGAAATGAAAATTTTAGGCGGATTTGCATGAATTTCTTCTTTAATTCTTCTGTAATAATTATTTGGATAACCACCAATATGTGTCATCCAAACACTTGTTTTTTCTACTTCAAACTTTAAATCCAAAGGAAATTCTGCTCTTGCATATTGATCATCAATATTACCATACACTGCTCGTAAAGGTTTTAGTTTCTTTATCGTATCCGTTACATTTAAGTCTCCAATATCTCCTACATGCCAAACTTCATCTGCTTGTTTTACAAACTTTAAAATTTGTGCATCTATAAAACTATGCGTGTCCGATAATAATAATATGTTTTTCATTAAAAGCAGTGAGAAAAGTTTAATGTCTCTTCGAGTTTCAAAAATACTAATAACAAAATAAATTCCGTAATTTTACAGCCCACAAAAAATAATTTTATTGAGATATTTTATAGAACTTTCTTATAACGGAAAAAAATACCACGGTTGGCAGATTCAACCAGATGTAATATCCATACAAGAAAAATTAAACTTAGCGGTAAGTACAATTTTGCAAGATAAAATTGAAGTTGTGGGTGCAGGAAGAACAGATACAGGTGTTCATGCATCTCAAATGTTTGCACATTTTGATTCAGATATAGAAATAGAGGCAGAAGTTGTGCATAAGCTAAATTCAATTTTACCGAACGATATTACCGTACATAAAGTGTTTTTGGTAGCAGACGATTATCATGCCAGATTTCATGCAGAAAGTAGAAGTTATGAGTACCGTATTTGGTTGGGTAGAAATCCGTTTTTATTAGATTTTTCTTGGCAAATTCATTCTCAAAAGCTAGACCTTTCTAAAATGAATGAAGCGGCACAACTCCTTTTAGAATATGAAGATTTTCAGACCTTTTCTAAGGTAAAAACAGATGTTTATACTTTTAATTGTGATGTAACACAGGCATTTTGGAAACAAGAAGGAAATTTACTAACCTTTCATATTTCTGCAAACAGATTTTTAAGAAATATGGTAAGAGCCATTGTAGGTACGCTGGTAGATGTTGGTTTGGATAAAATTTCAATAAACGAATTTAGAGATATTATAGAAAGTAAAAGTAGAGGCAATGCAGGATTATCTGTCCCGGCAAAAGGATTATTTTTAACGCACATAAAATATTAGATTTTGGCAAATAAGACAGGAAATGCTTTTGATATGGAAATCTTTTTAAGACTCATGAGTTTTGCTAAGAAGTATAGACGCAATTTTATAATAGCGTCCATTTCCACCATCCTATTGTCTGGGGTGGCTTTGTTAACTCCTATTATTCTTAAAGATACTGTAGATGTATATATTGCAAATAAAGATACTGAAGGGTTAATTCATAGTATTTTATTAATGTTTGGAGTTTTAATGATTGAGGTGGTCTTAAGATTTACTTTTATTTACTACGCCAATTGGGTTGGACAACATATTATTAGAGATATAAGAGCTAAAATATTTAGACATATTCTGCAGTTTAGAATGTCTTATTTTGATAAGAACTCTGTTGGTAAATTAGTAACCAGGGTGGTTTCAGATATTGAAACAATTGCAGCTTTTTTTAGTAGTGGTGTGTTTACCATTGTAAGTGATGTTTTACAAATGTTCGCGGTTATTATTGTCATGTTTTTTATCAATTGGAAATTGGCGTTTATAGCCATTGCCGTTCTGCCAATTCTATTGTATGCTACAAAAGTTTTTCAAAAAGCAATAAAAGCAACGTTTCAGGAAGTTAGAAATCAGGTTGCAAATTTAAACGGCTTTGTGCAAGAAAGAGTTACAGGAATGAAAATTGTACAACTCTTTAACAGAGAAAAAATTGAATATGAAAATTTTAAAGATATTAATAACAAGCATAAAGAGGCGTTTGTGAAAACTATCTGGTACTTTTCTATCTTTTTTCCTATTGCAGAAATTTTATCTTCTGTTGGTATTGGCTTAGTGGTTTGGTTTGGAAGTAAGCAAGTAATTACAGGGGAGGTGCCGGGTCCGGGAACTGTAATGGCTTTTGTTCAAATGGCACAAATGTTATTTAGACCCTTAAGACAGATTGCAGATAAATTCAATCAGTTACAAATGGGTATTGTTTCTGGAGAACGTGTTTTTAAAATTATTGATACGGATAGTGCTATTTCTAAAAACGGAACCTTAGAAGCAAAAAATTTAAAAGGAGAAATCAATTTTAAAGAAGTTCGTTTTAGTTATATCGAAGGAGAAGAAGTTTTAAAAGGAATAAATTTAAATGTTAAAAGCGGACAAACAGTAGCTATTGTCGGTGCAACGGGTGCAGGAAAATCGACAATTATTAATCTGTTAAATCGTTTTTATGAGATAGATAGTGGTACTATTTGTATTGATGAAATTGCTATTGATACCTATAAGTTAGAAAGTTTAAGAACGCAGGTTGCCGTTGTTTTACAAGATGTTTTCTTGTTTTCAGATTCAATTCTAAATAATATTACTTTAAAAGATACCACTGTATCTAAGGATGCAGTAGTGGAGGCAGCAAAACAAATTGGAATTCACGATTTTATTATGACACTTCCGGGAGGGTATGATTATAATGTAAAAGAAAGAGGTGTAATGCTTTCTTCGGGGCAAAGACAATTAATTGCCTTTTTAAGAGCATACGTTAGCAAGCCAAGTATTTTAATTTTAGATGAAGCTACGTCTTCTGTAGATGCATACTCAGAAAAAATGATCCAACATGCCACAGAGACCATTACAAAAGGCAGAACATCTATTGTAATTGCCCACAGATTGGCAACCATTAAGCAAGCAGATAAAATTATTGTAATGGATAAAGGTTTAATTGTAGAAGAAGGTACCCATGCTGAATTATTAGTTAAAGAGGGCGGCTATTATAAGAACCTCTATGACAAGCAGTTTAGTTTAGAGATAGCCTCTTAATGAGATATGCATTTATTACATTAAGTCTTTTCGCAGTTTCTCGTTTAGTTCTTTAAAATCTGTATACAGTTCAAAACCACCATCTTTAATATAAGAAATTTCGCCAGTTTCTTCAGAAACTAACAAACAAACTGCATCTGTTTTTTCAGAAACACCTATTGCTGCTCTGTGTCTTAGACCAAATCTTGATGGAATTTTTATACTATCAGAAATTGGTAATACAACTCTGGTTGCCACAATATAATTGTCCCTAATAATTAAGGCACCGTCATGTAATGGGCTATTTTTATAAAAAACACTTTCTAGTAATGCCTCATTTAAAAGTGCATTCATTTTGTCTCCAGTACTTATTAGGAAATCTAAACTATTTGTTCTTTCAATAACAATTAAAACACCTGTCTTCGTTTTGGCCATTTTTTTACAAGCTCCTAAAATAGTTTCAGTATCTATATCTGAACCTATTTCTGTCTGTAAAAATTTCAACTGTTTTAGAAAGTTTCTCTTATTGGTAAAGTTTGTAGTACCAATCATTAACAAGAACTTTCTTATTTCTTGCTGAAATACAATAATAAGTGCAATAACACCACCAGATAATAAATAGCCTAAAATACCACTTAGCATTTCCATTTTTAAGGCTTGTGTAATTTGCCATATTAAGAAAATAAAGGCAATACCTATCACAATGTTAATGGCAACGGTACCTTTTAAAAGTTTATAAATATAAAAGAGTAGTGTTGCCACTAATAAAATATCTAAAATATCTAATAATGAAAATTCAATAAAATCGAACATAGAAAACAGATGGATTTTGGGCTAAATTACTAATAAATAATTTGAAGCACAATATCAATTATTTATTAAGACTCTATTCGTAAGAACTTTTAGATAATAAAAAAAAATCATTTAATTTTATGTACAATTTTAACAGCTTCTACTGCTTCTTTTACGTCATGTACTCTTAAAATATTAGCGCCATTTAGTAAGGCAATTGTATTTGCAGAGGTGGTTGCGTTTAATGCCTCTTGTGCAGAAATATCTAATGTTTTATACAGCATAGATTTTCTTGAAACCCCTGTTAAAATAGGTGCGTCTAAACTTTTAAAAAGGGCTAAGTTTTTTAAAAGTTCAAAATTATGATCAATAGTTTTTCCAAATCCGAAACCAACATCTATAACAACATCATTTAGTTTTAGTTGACGTAATTTATATATTTGGGCTGCAAAAAAAGAAATAATTTCTTTGGTTACATTCTCATAAACTGGATTTTGCTGCATGTTTTGCGGAGTGCCTAACATGTGCATTAGAATATAAGGAACCTGTAATTTTGAAACCGTAGCAAACATATTATCATCCATTTTTCCGCCAGAAATATCATTAATAAGTGCTGCACCGGCGTTTATGGTTTCTTTGGCTACTTTGCTTCTAAAAGTATCTACAGAGATAATAATTTCTGGAAAATGTTGCAGTAATAAATTAATTACCGGAAGACTTCTTTTAAGTTCTTCTTCCTCAGAAATATGTTGCGCGCCAGGTCTAGAAGAATAGGCACCAACATCTATAAAAGTTGCGCCATCTAAGAGCATTTTTTCAACTTGATTTAAAATCTCAGATTCGTTTTTGTATTTACCGCCGTCATAGAAAGAATCTGGGGTAATATTTAAAATTCCCATCACTTTTGGTGATGAAAGATCAACTAAGTTCCCTTTACAATTTATAGTCATTTTAACGCACTACTTTATTTATTACATGTGCAATTTTAGGCGCTTTGTATGCATCCATTTTTTGCATTAATTCTTTTACAGAGGCGGCTACTAGCAATAGACTTCTACCTGAGGGTTTTAAATATCCTTCTTCCACCATTTTATCTAATTGCAATAAAACGGCATCAAAAAACCCATTTACATTTAAAAGGCCTATTGGCTTTTGCTCAATTTGCAGTTGTCCTAAAGTTAAAGCTTCGAAGAGTTCATCTAAGGTACCAAAACCACCAGGAAGTGTAATGTAACCATCTACCAATTTACTCATGATTACTTTACGCTCGCTCATTTTTTTGCAGACAATCATTTCCTCTACACCAGCGTGTACCACTTCTTCTTTTTCTAATAATTTTGGAATAACACCAATTACCTCTCCGTTTTGCGCAAGAATGGTGTCTGCAAGCATCCCCATCATTCCTATTTTACCACCGCCATAAACCAAACCAATTTTATTTTCTACAAAATAATTTCCTAATGCTACTGCAGTTTCCTTATAGATAGGGCTAAAACCTAAACTAGATCCACAAAAAACAACGATTTTCTTCAATGTATTGAGTTTTAAAATTCTTTTGTAAAAATAAATGAAAAGCATATAGGATTTAGTATTTTTGAAGAAATACTTTTTAACAAGAGAAAATGCAAGATACTTCAAAACAATATGATGCGGTTATAAACGAATGTAGAAGTTTGTACATAAAAAAAATGTCTGATTATGGTTCTGCGTGGCGTATTTTACGTTTACCATCACTAACCGATCAAATATTTATAAAAGCGCAAAGAATTAGACAATTGCAAGAAAATGTGGTTAGAAAAGTAGATGAAGGAGAGAAATCTGAATTTATTGGAATTATTAACTACTCCATTATGGCGCTAATTCAGTTAGAGAGCGGTGTTGTAGAAACTCCTGATTTGAATACAGAAGAAGCAACTATTTTGTACGATAAGCATAGTAAAATTACGAAAGAATTAATGTTAAACAAAAATCATGATTATGGCGAGGTTTGGAGAGAAATGCGTGTTTCTAGTTTGACAGATTTAATTCTTCAAAAATTATTAAGAGTAAAGTCTATTGAAGATAACAAAGGAAAAACAATTGTTTCTGAAGGGATTGATGCAAATTACCAAGACATGATTAATTATGCTGCTTTTGCAATGATACATTTAGATACGTAGGTTACAAATTATCTAACTAATTTTAAATAAAGTAAATTTCTGTATAAAATGATATTAAAATTAATCACTCAAATTTCAAGAATATTAGTTGGAGCCTTATTTATTTTTTCAGGATTTGTTAAGCTAGTAGATCCGATAGGTTCTGAATATAAGTTTCAAGAATATTTTTCTGAGAGTGTTTTAAATATGGAATTTTTAATTCCGTATGCATTGCTATTTGCAATTGTTTTAATTGTTGCAGAAATACTTTTGGGAGTCATGATTTTAATTGGTTATAAATCAAAACTTACAGTTTGGAGTTTGCTAATTATTACTACCATATTTTTATTTTTAACTTGGTATTCTGCCTATTATAATAAAGTAACAGATTGTGGTTGTTTTGGCGATGCTATTAAATTAACACCTTGGGAAACCTTCTATAAGAATGTTGTTTTAATTGGCTTGATTATTATTATGCTAGTAAATGTAACATTTATAAAACCTCTTTTTAAAGGTAAAATCACCAAGGTAATTACCTTTTTATCTTTGGCCTCTTTCTTATTTATTGTGCAACATGTTTTAACACATTTGCCACTAATTGATTTTAGAGCCTATGCAGTTGGTAAGAATTTGCAAGAAGGAATGCTGTATCCAGCAGATGGTTCTATACCGCCAGTGCATGATTTTATGCTTGAAGGTGTGCAACAAGATTTAGCTCCCATACTTTTAGAAAAAGAAAAAGTAATGCTGGTTGTTATCTATAACTTAGATAAATCTGATATAAACGGATTTCCTGCAATGAAAGAAGCATCAGAAAAGGCAATAGCAAAAGGGTATACGGTTTATGGAGTTTCGGCTTCTTTTTCAGATGATTTATTAGTAGCCCAAAAAAAGTACAACTTGCCTTTTGATTTCCTTTTTTGTGATGAAACTACATTGAAGACAATGATTAGAGCTAACCCTGGAATCATCATTTTAAATAAAGGAACCGTTACTCAGAAGAAGAATTGGATAGATATTGAAGATTTAGAATTATAAATTTCTAAATTAGTCTATCTTATTTTTTTTACGTTTTTGTGCTATCTGAGTAAGCTTTAGACCTGTTTCTTTTTTGAAAAACAAGTGTTTCGGACTTCCAATAATTTGAGCAGTATAAATACCTGTATGTCCAGAAAACAAATAAGAGGTAGTGCATGCAAGCGCTATAAAAACACCAGATTCTATTCCGAATAATTCAATCCCCATTATTGTACAAGCAATAGGTGTGTTTGTTGCTCCAGCAAAAACGGCAACAAAGCCCATTCCTGCCAACAATGGCATTGGTAAGGGGATAAACCAGATTAGAACATTTCCTAAAGTAGCACCAATAAAAAACAAAGGAGTTACTTCTCCCCCTTTAAAACCAGCACCTAGTGTAAAAGAAGTCAGTAGTATTTTTAGGAAGAAATCATAAGAATTTAAATCAATATTAAAAGCATCTATAATAGTGGGTACCCCAAGACCTATGTATTTTGTAGTTCCCATAAGATATACACTAACTGCAATAACAACACCGCCAATTACAGGTCGTAAAGGTGGGTATTGAATGTATTTTTTGAATAAATTACTCCAAAAATGTGTAGATTTTGAAAATAGCATACTTACCAATCCAAAAATAATACCCGCCAATAAAGACCATAAAACAGTAGCTGGTGTGAGGTCTGTAACAGTAGAAATAGTATACTGTGTATGATGAGAAATTTGCCAAATATCACAAAAATAGTTTGCAAAAATAGCTGCTAGAAAGCTAGGTATTATCGCATCAAACTTTATTCTGCCAATAATCATTACTTCCAACGCAAAAATAGCACCTGCTAAAGGAGTTCCAAAAACAGATGAAAAACCTGCGCTAATTCCTGCAATTAATATAATTTTTCGATCTATGTTAGAGAGTTTAAAAATCTTTGTAAACTGATCTGCTATAGCACCACCAATTTGCACAGCAGTACCTTCACGTCCTGCAGAGCCGCCAAACAAATGTGTAAGAATGGTTCCAATAAATACTAATGGCGCCATTTTAAAAGGAATTACTTTTTTTGGAGTATGATATTCATCAATCAATAAGTTATTTCCTTTCACAACACTTTCACCAAAATAATGATAAGACAGACCAATGATAAGACCAGCAATGGGCAGTAATGCAATAATCCACACATTTGCTTCTCTATAGTTGGTAGCCCATTCTAAAGACCATAAAAATACAGCAGATGCACTGCCGGCAAATGCGCCTATAAGTAAACATATAAAAGTCCATTTTAAAAGAAAAAGCAATGAAAAGCGCTGCTCAAATGAAAGGAAGAAATTTTTAATAGTACTCATATATTTTAAGATCCTCTTGAAGAAAGTTTTTTTAGATAAAATCTTTCACAGAATATTTCAGTAAGTCTTTAATTTACTTTCTCCGGCAAAAATAAACAAATAAAAACTAAGAGAATATTTGTTTAAAAAGATCATTTTTAAAACAAATTTATTGCTGTTTAATATTTTGTTGTAACTTGTTTCAAAATGAAAACAATGAACGAATTTGTTACCTACACGTCAGCAGAAAATTACGCAATTATTACTATTAATAATGGAAAGGCAAATGCCATTTCGCATGAAGTTATAGCTGGTTTAAATGCTTGTTTAGATGCTGCAGAAGCAGAGAATAAAGTAGTTATTTTAACAGGTAAATCTGGTATTTTTTCTGCAGGATTCGATTTGAAAGTAATGACAGTGTCACCTGAATCTGCTAAAGAATTAGTTACAAAAGGTTCTAAGCTATCATTAAGAATGTTGTCTTTTCCGCAGCCTATTATTGTAGCTTGCTCTGGCCATGCGATAGCTAAAGGTGCCTTCTTATTACTTTCTGCAGATTATAGAATTGGTGTAGAAGGTGATTTTAAAATTGGTTTAAATGAGGTAATGATTGGTATGACCATGCACAACGCAGGTATTGCCATTGCAAAAGCACGTTTGTCTGAGGTATATTTAAATAGAAGCGTAAACAATGCAGAAATTTACAGTTCTAAACAAGCAGTAACTGCTGGTTTTTTAGATAGTATTGTTTCAGAAGATCAGTTATTACCAGCTGCTATTAAAGTTGCAGAAATGTTTGCGAAGCTAAATAAAAAGGCACACGCAGAAACAAAATTAAAAGTTAGAAAATTACATCTAGAAGCGTTAGAAAATGCAATTTATTTAGATTTAAAAGGAAATATTTCTATTAATCCTTCATAGTTTTAATAGTTAATGCTTTTCAAAAACCATGATTCCCGCTTTTATTTCTATATCTAAATGATTTTTTCTTGGTGTTAATGGACAAGAATATTTGTCATTATAAGCGCAATAAGGATTGTATGTATTATTGAAATTTAATTCAATAGTTCCGTCTCTATTCTCACTAGTGGTCATCACATCCATATAGCGTCCGCCGCCGTAAGATTCATTGCTAGAAGTAGCATCTGTAAATGGTAAGAATAAGTAGTCTTTGTATTTTTCGTCGCGCAAGTCATCCTGACTTCGGTAAATTGTGAGTTCGCAAGCTTTTCCTTTTAAAGTAAAATTAAGAGTACCGTATTCTTTGTACAAAGGTTTTCTGTCTGTGGTAGTAGCCATTTCAAAAGTGGGTGCATTTGCTATTTTCACCAATGTTGCAATAACGATAAATGTCGAATCTACCGGAAAGAAATCTAACCCTTTAAACCCTTTTAAATCTTTCTTTTTTAGAGGAGATTTAGAGGCATCTTTATAACTAGCATTTAGTTTTTGCTGATACTCAGTTTTTCCTAATAAGGCTCTTTTTCCTTGAGAGTTGCAAGAACACAGAACAGACATAAGGCAAAGTACTATTAGTTTTTTTTTCATTTTTTTCAATTTGGAAAAGTATAATATTCAATTTTTACAAATCTAATTGCATTCCTTCAAAAGCAAACTTAAAACCTAGTTTTTCAACATTCATTTTTTCTTTTGATGTATTTTGAAGTGCAGGATTTGTATGGTTAAAATGAATAAAGAATATTTTATTTTTTGTAGCTTTATTTGCTTCTTTAAATATCTGAAGGGTTTCTTCTATAAAAGGATGCGGAATTTCAGACATTGGTCTCTTGATTTCTCCATCTTTAAAAAACGTTGCATCTAAAAAAGCATAATCTACTTTTTTAACTTCTGCTATTATATTTTTTTGCCACTTTTCCCATTTATTAATATCTGGAATAAACAACGCGGTTTTATTTTTACCTTCAATTTTATAGCCAACCGTTTCAGAATACTCATCTCTGTGAGGTACTAAAAAAGGCGTAACCTTAAGATTTTGGTTTAAGGTAATTGTTGAATCGTTTTGTAAATTTTCAAATACAATATTTTCTAATTTTACTAACTGTTTCCAAGGGCCGTTTTTGCTTAAGTATGTTTTCATTTTTGGCATAACAAAAACCTTTGTTCCTTGCCTTCCTAAAGCTTCTCTGCCAAAATACATTAAGCCGGTATAGTGCCCAATATGTGCATGTGTTAGAAAAACACCATCTATTAAAGTATTGGTTTTTAAATGATTTTGCTCTAAATATGCTAATTGAGTGGCAATATCTGGCGTAGCTTCAAACAGCCATTTTTGCTTATTTTTTATATCCACCAAACCTAAAGAAACTACTTTTTGCTTTTTATAAGTGCCATTATAAAAATTAGCACAACACTCTTTCTGGCAACCAATATGGGGGTATCCGGCATCTTGCGCTATTCCTAAAACTGTAATATATTGTTTAGATTCTTTTTTATTTTCAACTATTCTTGTTTCTTTATTGCAAGAGATCAGAGAAATAAAAAAAAGAAGTAGTAGTTGTTTCATCGTAAAATTTTAGAATTTAAAGATAAAAAAAAGCATCAAATTAAATTGATGCTTTTCATTTTAATAAATACTATCTTTTATAATTTCATTCTCCAGCCATATGGGTCCTCAGATTTATTCGTCTGAATATCCGTAATTGTTTTCTTTAATAGGCTAGCAAAAGAGTTGTCTAAATTGGGTAAATCATAATCTTTTTCTTTGTAACCAAAGCCAGATATTGGAGAAATCACAGCAGCAGTTCCTGTACCAAACATTTCCTTTAAACTTCCGGATTGCGCCGCAGCAACAACTTCTGAAACAGAAATTTTTCTTACTTCAACATCAATTTTTAAATCTTCAGCAATTTTAATGATACTCTTACGTGTAATTCCGTCTAATATCCGATCGTTCGTAGGGCTTGTAATTAACGTATCATTAATTCTAATAAAGATATTCATTGCTCCAGCTTCTTCAATATACTCGTGTGTATTGTCATCTGTCCAGATTACTTGATCATATCCTTTTTCAATGGCTAATTGCGTTGGATAAAACTGAGCGGCATAATTACCACCTGCTTTTGCAAAACCAACACCACCATTTGCAGCACGTGCATATTTTTCTTCAATTAAAACTTTTACTTTACCTGCAAAGTAAGCTCCAGAAGGCGCTGTACAAATTATAAATTTATATTCATTTGCAGGAGAGGCATGGAAACCGTTTCCAGAAGCAAACATAAAAGGTCTAATATAAAGAGAGCTTCCTTCATTTGTAGGAATCCAGGCTTCATCAACTTTCAATAATTGCTTTAAACCATTCATGAAAATTTCTTCAGGAATTTGAGGAATTACCAAACGCTCTGCAGATTTATTTAAGCGTTTACAGTTCTCTAATGGTCTAAATAGTAATGTATTTCCATCAGCATCTTTGTATGCTTTCATTCCTTCGAAAATAGACTGTCCATAATGAAAAATCTTAGCAGAAGGGTCTAAAGTAATTGGTGCATACGCCTCAATAATTGGAGTTTGCCAAGCACCATCTTTGAAAGTACATGTTAACATGTGGTCAGAAAAAACACTACCAAAAGGTAAATTGTTAAAATCTACACTTTCTATTTTAGATGTTTCTATATGTTTGATTTCTATATTAGAATTCATAATTATAAGGATTATTTTTCAGAGCAAATGTACATAATTTATTCATCCGAAGAGATATAAAGACGGTCGGTTTGATGTTAAAATCCTTATATTTGTTTACGAAGGATTAAAATATAGAATATGAAATTTGCAATTAAGTTTTGTGCAGTAGTATTGTTGTTTTTTGTGGCATGCAAACAAGGTGTTAAACAAAATAAAATAGAAATAAGTAAGGTTCAAGAGTTGACATTTGTTTCTTATGGAGATAAAATTTCTAATGATAAAGTAGTTACCGCAAAAGAAATGTTGATTAAATTTGAAGACATGATTGTTGGCGATACTATAAATATAAAATTTACTTCAGAAATTAAGGAAGTTTGTGCTGCCAAAGGATGTTGGATGAAACTACCTTTGACAGAAGAAAAAGAAGCAATGGTTCGTTTTAAGAATTATGGCTTTTTTATGCCTTTAGATTCTAAAGGGAAAGAGGTTGTTTTAGAAGGGAAAGCATTCGTACAGATTACATCAGTAGCAGAATTAAAGCATTATGCAAAAGATGCAGGAAAAAGTAAAGGGGAAATTGCTGCAATTACAACTTCGAAAAAGGAGTTTTCATTTGAAGCAAATGGAGTTTTATTAAAAGTAAAATAACCATAGATTTCGATTTAATACAATATAAAAATTATAAAAAAAACACAAGCAGTTTGAAAAGAGAAATTTTAGTAACTTCAGATGGTTCTACAACCATACATTTACCAGAGCTAGACGAACAATATCACTCTAAAAATGGTTCGATTAATGAAACATACCATGTTTTTATAAACAGTGGATTGAAATTAGTTTCCTCTGAAAAGGTTGCAATATTAGAAATTGGCTTTGGTACTGGTTTAAATTCTTTTATTACCTATTTAGAAGGTAAAAGAGTTATTGATTATGTGGGTGTAGAAGCATATCCTGTTACTGCTGAAGAGGTTGAGAAGATGAATTTTATTTCAGTATTAAAAGCAGAGAAAGATAGTGCTGTTTTTGAAAAAATGCATGCTATTTCCTGGGGAGAAAAACATCAGATTTCAGAAACATTTTCTTTGTTAAAAAGAAAACAACTGTTTGAAAATATTGAAGATGAAGATGCATTTAATCTAATATATTTTGATGCATTTGGTGCTCGAGTGCAACCCGAACTTTGGTCTGAAGAGATTTTTAGAAAAATGTTTAATGCTTTAAAAGAGAATGGAATTTTAGTAACCTATTCTGCAAAAGGAAGCGTAAGAAGAGCAATGCAAGCAGTTGGTTTTACTGTAGAACGTTTGCCTGGCCCTCCAGGAAAAAGAGAAATGCTTAGAGCTATTAAGAAGTAGTACATAGTTTTTGCATAGTTTGCATTAAAAGAAAAGTCAAGTTTACTTAGAGTAATTAAGCTTGTTTTGAACGAACCATCAATTAAAAATAAATAAAAATGCAATTCAGAAGAAAGTTTGGTAGAAAAAAAGAATCAAAACCAACAAAAGGACTTTTTTTAATTTTATTACTAGTGGTTGCTGTTATTTTGTGGTACAAAATGGAAGGTATTTTAGACAGTTTATTTTAAAGCTTAAAAGAATAAAGATGGCTATTGTGAAAACAGAAAAAATTATTTTAGGTATTGATCCTGGTACTACAATTATGGGCTTTGGACTTATAAAGGTTGTTGGAAAGAAGATGGAATTTATTCAAATGAATGAATTAATGTTGAAAAAATATGACGATCACTATCTAAAACTAAAACTAATTTTTGAGAGAACGATAGAATTAATAGATACTTATAACCCTGATGAAATTGCTATTGAAGCTCCATTTTTTGGCAAAAATGTACAATCTATGTTGAAGTTAGGAAGAGCTCAAGGAGTTGCAATGGCAGCAGGTTTATCACGTGAAATACCAATTACAGAATATTTACCGAAGAAAATTAAAATGGCAGTTACAGGAAATGGTAATGCTAGTAAAGAGCAGGTTGCTTTGATGTTAAAATCGCTCTTAAATCTAAAAACACTTCCAAAAAATCTAGATGCAACAGATGGTCTAGCCGCAGCTGTTTGTCATTTCTATAACTCAGGAAAAGTTGTTGGAGGAAAAAATTACACAGGCTGGGCTAGTTTTGTGAAAGATAATCCTTCGAAAATTAAATAGCTTAGAAAAAGACACAAATTCATAACCGATAACCTATAACTAATTTGTCCGGAATATATATTCACATACCATTTTGCAAGCAAGCATGTTTTTATTGCGATTTCCATTTCTCTACTTCGTTAAAGAAAAAAGAAGATATGATTGTGTCTTTAGTAAGAGAAATTGAACTAAGAAAAGACGAGTTAGAAGACAAAATTATAGAAACTATTTATTTTGGCGGAGGAACACCTTCTGTTTTAAATACTGAAGAAATTCAAGTATTGATAGCTGCAGTATATGCAAATTTTGAGGTTATAGAAAATCCAGAAATAACGCTAGAGGCAAATCCTGATGATTTGTCTGAAGAGAAGATAATTGAGCTTTCTAAAAGTTTAATTAACCGCTTAAGTATCGGTGTTCAATCTTTTTTTGAGAAAGATTTAAAACTAATGAATCGTGCGCACAATTCAGAAGAAGCAAAGAAATCTTTGTCTTTTGCAGCACGTTATTTTGATAATATTTCTTTAGACTTAATATACGGAATTCCGTATTGCACAAACGAAGAATGGTTGGTTAATATTCAAACAGCATTAAGTTTTGGTATTCCACATATTAGTAGTTATGCTTTAGTGGTAGAGCCAAAAACAGCTTTAGAAGCTTTAATAGCGAAAGGAAAAATTAAAAGTGTTTCTGATTATAAAGTTCAAGAGCAGTTTCAAATGCTAACTGAAGAGTTGGACAAAGCTGGGTATATACATTATGAATTATCTAGCTTCGGAAAAGAGGGCTTTTTCAGTAAAAACAATACTGCTTATTGGTTTGGGAAACCTTATTTAGGAATTGGTCCATCTGCGCACTCCTTCGATGGAAAACAACGCAGCTGGAATGTTAAAAACAATACGAAGTATATAAAATCGATACAAGAGAATATAGTTCCTATAGAAAGAGAGACCTTGTCTACAGCAGATCGATACAATGAATATATTATGACTGGTTTAAGAACTATGTGGGGTGTTTCGTTGAATGAAATTGAAAATAACTTTGGAGTAAAATATGCTGAATATATTAGGAATCAATCTAAAAAACATATTGAAGAGGGTCTGTTATCTAATAAAAATGGAGTTTTAAAAACTAGAGAAAAAGGGAGGTTTTTGGTAGACGGAATTGCTTCTGATCTTTTTATGTTAAACTAATTCAAGTTCCTTTTCTAATTTTTATAAATCTTTGAACACTTTTTTATTTAATAACTTATATTTGAATCTATTTCAGTAAAATATTAAAATAATTTTAGCCTACATGAAAGCAATTATAGAATACAATTCTAGAAAAATTACAATAGATGTTTCTAAACCTTTAGATGTTTCTATTGCCATAGATGCATCAAGAAAAAACGTAAATGCTTGGTATTTAGGTGAGCCAGAGATATTTCCAGAGAATATTGATGGTGAATTAGTGAAGGTTTCTGAAGGTGCTGTTATAAACTTTAATAACATTCATTTTAACCCGCATGCACACATAACACATACAGAATGTGTGGGTCATATTACAGAAGAGGTACATTCTGTAAATCAGAATTTAAAACATTATTTCTTTGTTTCCGAGGTGGTTACAGTTGCACCAGAAAGTAGAGGAGAAGATTTTGTAATTTCTGAAAAACAATTAAAAACAGCGTTAAGAAACAAAAAAAGAGATGCTATTATAATTAGAACATTGCCTAATTTAAAGGATAAAAAGACGATGCAATACTCGAATACTAATCCGCCATACTTGCTGGAGGAAGCAGCTGTTTATTTGCGCGAAAAAGGAATAAAACACCTATTGATTGATTTGCCTTCTGTAGATAAAGAAAAAGATAACGGAAAGTTATTAGCACACAATGCTTTTTGGAACACGACTGGCGAAGTTCGATTAGATGCAACGATTACAGAATTCATCTATGTACCAAATTCGGTAGAAGATGGTGAGTATTTATTAAATTTAATGATTGCACCTTTTGAAAATGACGCAACACCTAGTAAGCCTATTTTATATAAAATTATAAAATAAATTTATGCGAAAAATCTTCCATAAAAAAAGATTTTTAATTGGGATTAGTATCCTACTATTGGTGCTGATTTATAAGGTCTCTTATGCCGATATTTCTCTAGAAGAATTAAAAAAGGAATATGCAAATGAACAATCAGAGTTTGTAGAAATTAATGGAATGCAGGTGCATTATAGAGATGAAGGTAATGGCTTTCCAATTGTTTTAATGCATGGTACAGCAGCTTCTTTACATACGTATGATGCTTGGACAAAACAACTCTCCAAAGAATATCGAGTTATTAGATTAGATTTACCTGCCTTTGGATTAACAGGTCCAAACAAGAATGCAGATTACTCCATAGAGAGTTATACAAAGTTTTTATCTCAATTTTTAGAAAAAATAAAGGTTGATAAATTTTATCTTGCAGGAAATTCTTTAGGAGGAAATATTGCTTGGAATTATGCTGCAGAATACCCAGAGAAAGTGCTTAAACTTATTTTAATAGATGCCAGTGGTTTGCCAACCTTTACCCCACAGCCACCAATTTTTAAAATGGCAAAAACACCAATCTTAAATTCGTTGTTTTTGTACATCACACCCAAGTTTATTATTAGAAAAAATATAGAGCAAGTATATGCTGATAAATTAAAAGTTACAGACGCTCTTGTTACACGGTATCATAAAATGTCTTTGAGAACAGGAAATAGAAAGGCTTTTATAGATAGAGCAAAAACGGATTTCAATTTAGCTGAAAAAGTAAATTTAGTAAAGTTGAAAAGTGTAAAAACTACAACATTATTAATTTGGGGAGCAAAAGATACTTGGATTCCTTTAGGAAATGGAAAAAGAATGGATAGCATGCTGCCGAACTCTAAACTGGTTATTTTAAAAAATTCAGGTCATGTTCCTATGGAGGAAAACCCAAAAGAAAGTTTAGAATTTTTAAAATCTTTTTTAAATGAATCTTCATAAAAATTAAAAATGCACATAGCGCAATTAAGAGATTTTTGTTTGTCAAAAAAAGGAGTAACAGAGCACTTTCCTTTTGATAACGTAACTTTGGTTTTTAAAGTGATGGATAAAATTTTTGCACTTACAAGAATAGATAAGTGGGAGCAAGGTGAACAATGTGTAAATTTAAAATGTGATCCTGAGAAAGCAGAAGAACTACGAGAAGTTTATGAGGGTGTGCAACCGGGTTGGCATTCGAACAAAAAGCATTGGAACACAGTAGCTGTAAATAATAGTGATGTTTCGGCTGATTTGGTTCAAGAACTCATCAATCATTCTTATGCTATGGTGGTTAAAGGATTGACAAAAAAAACACAAGTAATATTAAAGGATTTGTAAAATGAAAAAGCAAGAACTTAGAGCGCTTTACAAGCAAAAAAGAAATGACCTAACTGAAATCCAAATTAAGGGTTTGCAAGAAAATATATACCAGCAGATTTATAACTTAGATTTTTCTACTGTTAAAAATGTGCATTTATTTCTATCCATACCTAAATTTAAAGAGATAGATACCGCACCTTTAATCACCTATTTTAGAAACAAAAATAAACGGATTGTAGTAAGTAAATGCAATTTAAAGGACAATACATTGTCGCATTTTTATTTAGAAAAAGATACCGTTTTATCGTTGAATAAATTTGGGGTTTTAGAACCTGTAGCTGCAGAATTAGTCGAAGAAAATAAATTAGATTTAATTTTTATTCCAATGTTAATCTCTGATGATAAAAAATTTAGAGTGGGTTACGGAAAAGGTTTCTATGATCGATTTTTATCAAATTGTAGAAAAGACGCAAAATTTATAGGGTTAAATTTTTTCTCACCGATAAAAGAAATAGAAGATAAAAATGAGTTTGATGTTCCTTTGCATCAAGTAATCTATCCTAAATAAAAATAAGAATGTATTACTTATGATGTCAACTTTTTTTCATGGCATCTTCTAAAAATATTTTTTGAAGATAAAAAAGCATCTCTTTTGCATTTTCTTTTGTAAATGTGATGGGCGGTTTTATTTTGATGACATTATGATCCGGCCCATCCGAACTCATTAAAATTCCAAATTCTTTCATTCTATTAATTACATAATCTGTTTTTTCTGCAAGCGGATGTAAATCTTGGTCAACCAGCTCAATGCCTAAAAATAAACCTTGCCCTCTAACATCCCCAATGATTGGAAATTTTTTGGATAGTTGTTTTAATCCTGATTTTAAATATTCGCCAACTTCTAAGGCATTTTCTTGCAATTTTTCTCTTTTTACCTCGCGTAAAACTTCAGTGGCAATAGCACAAGAAACAGGGTTGCCGCCAAAAGTGTTAAAGAACTCCATGCCGTTTTCAAATTTTTCTGCAACCTCTTTTGTGCAAGCAATTGCGGCAATGGGATGCCCGTTTCCTAATGGTTTTCCAATAGTTACAATGTCCGGAACCACATCGTGTAACTGAAAACCCCAAAAAGTTTTCCCCATTCTTCCAATGCCTGTTTGCACTTCATCAGAAATACACAAGCCACCTGCTTTTCTTACTTTTTTATGCGCTTCTTGCAAAAATCCGCTAGGTAATGTTACTTGTCCGCCACAAGAAATGATAGGTTCTATGATAAAGCCTCCTACTTTTTTGTGTTGCTGGTGAATTTCATCAATCAATAGTTGCACTTCATTCGCATACTGTTCTCCGGTATTTTCGCCTCGATACTTTCCTCTATAAGCATCAGGCATTGGAAAAATATGCGTGTTTTTAGGTTTCCCTTTTCCACCTTTTCCATCAAATTTATAAGAAGAAATATGTATCGTTCCGCTGGTGTTTCCATGGTAGCCATGTTCGCTGGCAATAATTTCATCGGAATTTGTACATGCTTTTATCATTCTAATGGCAAGTTCATTGGCTTCGCTTCCAGAATTTACAAAATGCAAAACAGACAATTCTTTGGGGAGCGTTTCGAGAATTTCTTTCGCTAGTGTATTGATGTTTTCATGCAAATAACGGGTGTTTGTATTTAACAATGCCATTTGCTGCTGTCCTGCTTTTACTACCTTAAAATTTTCATGGCCAACATGGGCAACATTATTAACGGTGTCTAGATATTTGCGCCCAACAGCATCAATTAAATACTGATTAGCACCTTTTACAATGTGCAAGGGCGTTTTATATTGTACACTCATGCCTTTGCCTAAATGCTGTTTTCTGTACGCCATAATTTCATCAGAAAGAGCAATTAAATTTTCTTTAAAACCATCAATTTTAAATAATAGATTCGGGTTCGGGCAGATACTCTTCCAAACTTCAATTTCGTTATAATAACCCACGCCAGGGAAGTCTGTTTTATAGTCTAATAAAGACAGCATTACTTGAAAATGTAAGTGAGGCGCCCAGTTACCGTTTTCTGGATAATTGGCTAAAACAGCAACTTGTTCTCCTTTTTTAAGGGTACTTCCAATGGGATGTTTTAAAACACTTTTAGCTGTATTATGACCGTACAAAGTATAAAAACAAAAATCTTTCTGTTGATGCTTTAAAACAAGTAAACCGCCATATTCTTTGTCTCCAATATCATTTACCGCCATAACAACTTCACCCTCAAAAAGTGCATGAACTGGCGTGTTTTCTGGCAACCAAAAATCGATTCCTAAATGAATTGTTCTGCTTTGTTTACCGTAATTTCCTATGGTGTCATATTCTGTGGAAGTATATAAATTTCTTGGTTCTAAATAACCCCCTGCTAAAATTTTATTTGGAACTTTTTTCTGTAATTGATCAATTTTAAATTGAAATACATCTAAATTATTAAACTCTTGCTGGTGACCAGGAAATTTGCTTGATACGCTTAAGTCTAAATGATGAATTTCAGTACTATTAATTGTAGGGAATAATTCTGATAAATTAAAAGTATGAGCTGCTGCCCAATCTTTAAAATCAGTTTCATTCGGGTGGGCAGAAAAACTACAAATGTTTCTAAAAGAATAATGTGCAAAATCTTCAGAAATTTTAGACCATTTTTTTAATACTTTCCAAGCTGGTTTTTCACTAATCCATAGATATTCATTGTCTGGCTCTTCAATTTTACTCATTGCAGCTCTCGTAACAATAATTACCAATCTCATAGCAATGGCATTAAATAAATGAGCTAGCTCTTTTTCTAATAAAGGAAAAGAATTATGATAGCCTTTTATAAATGCAAGAGCCGCCTCTAAAGGATCATTATGCCCCATAATTCCATAAGCACAAAGTATGGCAGCATCATTAATAATTTGGGTATGTATGGCGTCTCCATAGTCTATGGCTGCTTTTGCTTTTGGCTGCAATCTATTTTGTGTAACAATAATGTTATTGTCATTCGAATCATTGTGAACAATACTTTTTCTTAATGTAGCGTACGAGTGTTGGCAGGCTTCAAACTTATTTTGATACTGCATTAGTATCTCCTTTTCGGTAGCTTTAAATAAATGCAAATGCTTTTTTGTCCAAAGAGATTGGGCAATATCCCATTCAAAATTGTAATGCGCTTCCGGATGCTTAAAACCTTGTAGTGCTTTTGTTAGAGTTCCACATTGTTCTCCTATACTAAAACGTAAACCTTCTAATTGCGGGTTTACAGCACTCCAAAGGTTACCAGAAACCCAAGTTAGTAATCGTACACAACGTATTTTTCCGAAACGATCTGTAATTTCAGAAATTAAATGATTGTTTTTATCAGTAACAGCCTTTGGAGCAATGATTTCTTCATCACTATTCTCAATGAATTGTAATAGGTGTTGCTGGTATTCTAGGTACTTTTTATTTTCTTCAACTCTAGAAATTTTTAGAATATAACCCTCTTCATTCTCTACTTTAATTCTAAAATTAAAATCAACATAACCGGGTAAAGGAGATGCAGTTCCTTTAATATTATAGTGATCAAAAAGAATTTTTTCTGCTTCTGGTATTGAGATTTTTTGTTGCGTATAATTCATAAATTAAAAATAGCATAAAACGAGTATAAAAACCTTTTTTATTCTTTGTAAATTTGCTCTAAATATAGCAAGATTATGAATGTAAAAGGGAACATTGTAGATATTCTTAATA
>CAJXAS010000011.1 GCA_913050305.1 uncultured Polaribacter sp.
AAATAGGAAAGGTATTAACAGGTTTAAATGCAGCCTTTGTAAATGTAGGTTACCCTAAAGATGGGTTTTTACATTATCATGACTTAGGAGCGCAGGTAAACTCATTAAATACATTCATTAAGAAAGTAAGCACAGGTAAGTATAAAGAATTCACTTTAAAAAACTTCCGATTTGAGGAAGAAATTAATAAAGACGGTAGTATAAATAAAGCAATAAAAACAGGTCAAAACCTGTTAGTACAAATTGTTAAAGAACCAATTTCTACAAAAGGACCAAGATTAAGTTCTGAGCTTTCTATAGCGGGTAGATTTTTGGTATTAGTTCCTTTTTCTAATAGAGTTTCAGTTTCTCAAAAAATTGAAGATCCAAAAGAAAAAGAACGTTTAAAAAGATTAGCAAAGAGTATAAGACCAAAAGGTTTTGGCGTTATTTTAAGAACTGTTGCCGAGGGTAAAAAGGTAGCAGAGCTAGATAAAGATTTGCAAAACTCATTAGAGCGTTGGAAAAAGATGTGTAAGAGTATACCTAACACAAATACCCCAACAAAAATTTTGAGCGAATTAAACAGAGCATCTTCTATTTTAAGAGATGTTATGAATGAAAGTTTTACAAGTATTGTTACCAACGATGAAACGCTTCAATTAGAAATTAAAGAGTATTTGCAAGAAATTTATCCCGAAAAGGAGAAAATAGTAAAATTGCATTCATCAGAAATTCCAATTTTTGAAAAATATGGAATAGAAAGACAAATAAAAACGTCTTTTGGTAAAACAGTTTCTATGAGCAAAGGTGCGTATCTAGTAATAGAGCACACAGAGGCTTTACACGTTATAGACGTGAATAGTGGAAACCGTTCTAACAAGGCAGGATCTCAAGAAGATACCGCATTAGAAGTAAATATAATATCAGCAACAGAAGTAGCACGTCAATTACAATTGCGTGATATGGGAGGAATAATTGTTGTAGATTTTATTGATATGCACAAGCCTGAAAACAGAAATAAACTGTATCAGCATTTGAAAGAGCAAATGGCTTTTGATAGAACAAAGCATAAAATATTACCTCCAAGTAAATTTGGATTGGTACAAATTACAAGACAAAGGGTAAGACCAGAGTTAAGTATAAAAACTACCGAAGCCAACCCAAACAAAAATGGAGATGTAGAAGCACCAATTGTCTTATTAGACAAGATAGAGGCAGATTTAGAAAAATTTATTTCTAATCCAAAGAATAAAAAGATACAATTACACGTGCATCCTTTTATTGCTGCTTATCTATTAAAAGGTGTAAATTCTATACGTTTTAAATGGTATTTAAAACACAAAAAGTGGATTACTATTATACCTAGAGATGCTTATACATACTTGCATTATAGATTTAAATCTCCAAGAGATTAATTTTTATAATTGCAAAAGGCAATAATTTATTATCAAGAAAAACCCGAAACTTTTAAAGTTTCGGGTTTTTTATTTTATATGAATACTATTTGAAAAATCATGTATTCAATTCGTATTTTAAATGCTGTTTTAATCTATAGAATTATTCTTCATTGAAGGTGTCTTAATAACTTTAGAACTAATAAAATTTTAATTTAATACAACGGTATAATCGATCTCTTCCGGTGCTAATAAAGCATTTTCATCCCCTTTATAAATACCTAGTAGTTTTTTTAATTCATTAATTTCAAATAAATCAAAAACTAAAATTAAATTTTCATGAAAGGTTTGCACAGGTATTTTTTTTCTCTGTGTTGTATGAAAACTATATTCCAACCAGTAATCTACATCAATTTTAGAAACATATTCTCTAAATTGAAGTAGTTGATTTTTTTCAAATTGAAAAAATAGATTATTAAATGTAAGATTGTAATTTTTACAACCTTCACATAGCGTTAGCTCTCCGTGCTTTACTCTGGATATTATTTTTGTTTTATGACACATATTTTTTTTTAATAGCAATCTGTTCTTATTTGTTTTTTCTTTCGCAACTCTTCAATAGTTAGGTTTAATTCTTGTGAAGCAATTTTAGTGATAACTTTTTCAACACCAAACTGCATACTAAGAGAGCCGCATATTAAAACGACTCCGTCTCTTCTTAGGGTGTTAGAAACTAATACTGTTTGACTTTCTAAAACTTTTTGAATATATGTTTGCTGATCTTGTGAATAAGCAACATGAAAAGAAGTAAGTGTTTTATTTTCTAATGCAGAAGTAACTTGTTTATTATAAAGCTCTAAAGATTTTTTTGTTCTTCCTCCCCAGAATAAATGAATTCTAGTTTTTTTATTTTGTTGAATCATTCCTAAAAAAGGTGCGATTCCTGTTCCATTAGCAATTAGAATTATGTCTTTTGTCTTTTTTGGGAAATGAAATTTTTTATTTTGTTGAATGACTCCCTCTATAACAGCATTTTTATTGAGTGCATCTAGGTAATTAGAGCAAATTCCTAAGTCATGTTTTTTAACACTTAATAACAATGTATTGTCAATTTTTGCAATTGAATACAGCCGTTTTGTTTGTTTACCTTTTGGTGTTATAGCTAATAAATCTCCAGAAGTAAACTTTAATTTACTCGTTGGTTTTAATGAAATTAAAAAGGTGTTATCAATATTTATTTTACTTTTATTTGTAATTTTAAAAATAGTTTCTTCGTCTTTTTCTAATAGATTATTTAAATTTATTTCTAAATTAATATTATTTAAATTTCCCCATTCATTTTTCCAGTTTTCGAAAGAACTTAAGTGCTGATCATCAATTTTAAATAAGGGCATTTCGGGTTTAAATTTTTCATGAATTTGCAAAGAAGCATGCACTAAAATTGCAAACTCGCAAAAGGCTGGATATTGTTTTGAACCAAAACCAATAACAGAATAGTTTAGATTTCTTTTTGGTTCAATTAAGTTTATTAGTTTAATGAAATTTTGAGCATTAGCGGGCGCATCACCATCACCATAAGTAGCCGTAAAAATAATAATATTCTTAGCGTTTTTGTAGCTAGAATACATATTTAATTCCGTTATAAAGACAGCTTTATTTGCCTGTATAAGGGCGTTTTTAAAAGCGGTTGCAAAGCGAATGGTAGTTCCTGTCTCTGAACCTACTAAAATAATAAACTCAGCTTCATCTTTTAAAGTATTGTTATTTATTGAAGTTGTATTTCTTCTTCGTTTTACGGTCATATAAAAGCCTGAAAAGATGAAAAATAAGATAGCTAAACAAGATAATAGTAGAATTATAGACCATAAAATAGAACCGGCACCTGTATGTAATAATAAACTGTAATGAGATCCTAAAAGAGACAAAGACTGTTTTTTATGACCAATTATTTGCCCATTAAATTGATTTATTTCAAATTCATTATCAATGGTTTTAACATTAAAGTAATCTTCTTCACTCGAGGAAAAAGGAAACTCTATTTTTTTTACTTTTTCTAAATTTGTTGTTTTGAAGAATTCAAAATCTGTAAATTTTATTGTTTTATTACTTTTATTACTTTTTAATTTTGCAGTATTGTTTGTAGTTCCAGGTAATAGTGAAAATCTTTCTAATGATAAATAAACACCTGTTAACGTTATGATTACAATTGGGATGAAGAATATTTTACCAAAAAATATATGATAATATTGTTGAAAATTTTCTTTTACAATTTTGGAAAAAACATTCCGAATACCTCCTTGTCTTTTAACGATTAAAAGGGTACCAGTAATTGTAATTAAAAAAAGTAAAAAAGAAACAAATCCAATTAAAAGTCTTCCTGTAGATTTTAAAAATAATGAACGATGTAAATTCGTTATAAAGTCATAAAAATGAGATTTCTTTAGTAAATCTCCAATTTTTTCTCCAGTTTTTGGATTGATATAAAAACTTTTGTATGCTCCATTTTTGTCAATTATAGACGCTGCAACAAAATTATTTTCATCAACTTCTATGGTAATTGTTTCATTATATTTTTTTTCTAAAGCATCAATAGTTTGAGCAATTGAAATTAGCTCATTATTAGTAATTGAGTAGGGTTTTAGCTTATTTGAAATAGGTTCAAAAGTTAAAATAAGCCCGGTTATAGCTGCAATTATAATAAATAAAGATGCGGAAATAGCCAATGTTAAATGGCTAAGTCTCCATATAGAAATAGTCATTTATTTTATTATTTGGGCAGTATTCTTACATAACGAATAAAACCAGTTCCTTCATTTTTAGCTTTTATATTTTCTGAGGTCAATTCAAATTCAACATCACTTTTGTGATACCCTTTATCTTCAACAGCTGATTCAAAACGAATGCTATAGCCACTATCTACTTTATCATTAGGAATTTGAATTATGCTAACATTACGTTCTCCACCGCTAACAGTTGCACCAGTTATTGCATCGATGGCCGTACGTTTTTTTCCTTGAAAACGCCACCATTCTGTAATGTCATAATACCATTCATCATCTGGTCCTTGAACATATAAAGTTTCTTCATATTCTAATTCAGGGTTTAATAACGAGATTACTATATACGCGCCCTCTCCGCTATAGTTTTTCATTTGAATTAAGCATTTGTAAGTAGTGCTTTCAGTATGTTTTTTAAAGCTTAATAGCGCTACAAATAGCATAAAAATTAAGGGTGTTGTATAAATTACTTTTCTTATTTTCATTGGAATATTTTATTTTAAAAAATTAATATTACTGTTTTTTAAGAGTTCATTTTCTGACGCTAAGTCATAAATGGTTTCATTAAAAGCTGTTTTTATATTTTTATGTGCACCAATTGATAATAAATATTCTAAAATCTTAATACTTTTAGTTTCCATCGCCGCTATTTGTAAAGCAGATAATTGATCTTTATTTTCTGCATTTACATCAATATTAAAAGAATTTAATCGTTTTAATAGTGCTAAATTGTCTTGGGCTGCGGCTATATGTAAAAGTGTATTTTTAGAATACTGGAGTTTGTTCATAACCAATCCGTTTTTTTCTAAAATGCTCAGTTTATCCTCGAACTCTGTGGTTTTAAAAATATTAATTAAATAATAAGAAAGTGTGTTTCCATCTGCATCTTCAGTATTGATGTTTGCACCTATTCCGAGTAAAAATTTCACAACGTCTTTGTTATTACTCTGCACTGACATTATTAAAGCTGAACGTCCCTTTTTGTCCTTTGAATTAATATTTGTTATTTTTTTTGATAAGAATTTTACAATTTCTAGCGTATTATTATTTGCAGCATTCATAAATGGAGAACGGCCTTTATTGTCCTGCAAATTCACATTAACGCCTTTAGAAATAAAATAGCTGTATGTTGCTAAATCTTTATTGTTATATGCAATAGCATGCAAAGGGTTCTTTCCATCTTTATCAATACAGTTCGTTTTAACCCCAACGCTTTCTAGAAACTTGTATGTTTGTAGTGTGTTCTTTTTCCTTCTTAAACCCTGACTTGCAAAAATCATTGTATTTTCTCCTTTTTGTACTCCTTTATCAATTAAAGTCTCCAATAAAGAAATGTTTCCGCCTTTCGCAGCATATTCAAAAATCCCATTACCATTGTTATCTTTATCTTCTAAGGAAGCACCTTTAGATAAAAGATAGCTTACTAAACTATAGTTTTCTAAATATGGTGCAACTAATAATAATACGTTTGCTCCTTTTCGGTTTTTATCAGTTTTAATATTTGCTGCCATTTTAATTAAATAATCATACATTTTAGTATTGGTTTGACCCGTTGAAGCTGCAAAATTTAAAATAGTATAACCATGATCATCAACTATATTAGTTTTAGCATCTTTAGAAACTAAATATTTCATGAGTTCTAAATTGTTTTTGTAAGCCGCCCAAAAAATATACGTTCGTCCATCATGTGTTTTTTTATTCACACTATTCCCTTCTTTTGAAAGTAAATATTTGATTGTGTTATTATCTGTATTTTCTAAAATAGCATAGACAACAGCATCAAAAGCATTATTATTTAATTCAGAGATATTATTTCCTTTAGAACTTTTTTCATCAATCACTTTTATAGATGGATTGGCTTTCCAAAAATTTCTTTCGTGAAAAATATTTGCTTTTTGAGCAAACATAGAGCTGATGAAAATAAAATTACTAAGTAGTACGAGGTGTATCTTCTTCATAGGATTATTATTTTACAAAAGATTCGATAATGGCGTTCATCTTTGTCTTTTCTATCATTTTATCAGAAAATAAATGTTTATACAAAGGCTTATTATCAACTTTAGTTTCTAAACTTAAATTAGTATTTCGGCCATATACTTCATTCCATTTATTTCTAACTATTTTCCATTTAGCACTGTTAGTAATCCACCAATCTTTTGCAGCCTTACATCTACTGTTTGGTACTTTTTTATAAGTATTGTAACCTTTTTCATTCGCAAGAATGACATCTTCTTTTCCATTTTGACGAAGAACTTTACTATTATCTTGATCATGAACCCAACCATAATTTGTAATTTCATGGCGGTTACCTCTTAAAGTAATGTTGTAATCACTTCTTTGCGTGTATTCCCTTCTTGGTAAAGGAGCGGTTGTCGTGTTTTCCCAGTAGCTTTTTCCATCTATGTGAATCCAGGTGCCAGATCCTTCATAACGCGGACTGTCATCTACTTGATATACTTTTTGAGTCCATTGTTTCTTAACATTTTTCTTTTCTTTTTTTTCGAAAACCCAATTATTATTTCCGTTAAACATATAGAATGCTGTATTTTGATATAACCAATCTTGTCTCCAATGTTTAACAATCATAGGTTTGTTAGGGTTACCAACTTGCAAAATATGTTGAATAGAAATTTTATTATTTTCATCTTCAACCAAACCGGCCCATTCTAAACCTTTACTAACTTTGGTTCTAGAGGATAGGTAAGTTGTGTCTTTACTGTAATTGAAGGTTTCTGTAAAATTGAAGGTTATTTCAAAACAACCACACATTTCCTTTATTGCATTTTTATCTTTTGTCTTTTTGCTTTGAGCATTTGCAGAAATAGCTATAATAATAGTTAAAACTTGGATTAATATTTTTTTCATAGTGCAGTTTATTATTGTGATTAATTTTTTTTACAAAAATATATAACTTATTTAGATTAAATAAGAATAAGGTCATATATTTATCAAAAATTATTATTAAAATTTCAACACTATTTTTTTTCAAAAAAAAGTTGAATAAAAAAATGCCTTTAAAGTGTATACTTTAAAATTTGAATTTGTAGTTACTTAGTAACACAATGCAGGCTAAAAGAATCTAGAATAAAGATATTTGATTGAGAAGAAGAGAAAAGAGCTGTTTGAAAGAAATTTTAAGCGGCTTTTTCAGTTAAAATTAAATACGTTTAAAATAGTATTTAAAACACAAGAGTGCATCATTACGCCTTCAGGTGTCTTTACATAATTACATTACAGATTTAAATTTCTATTAGAGTAATTTTTATAATTTTAAGAGGTAATAATTTGTATGTTGTCTAATTGTTAAGGTTCGTAGCTATTATATTTAAGAATTAAAATCTGTGTGCGGATATAAATATTTGGAGATAAATAAATAGAATAGAAAGGTTATTATAAAAATTATAAGTGTAAACAAAAATGGGAATCCTTTTATTTTCATTAGGTACTTTATGTATTCCATTGTTTTACGACTTTATAGGCTATACCCTACATTTATTAAGTTTATAACTATTTTCATATATGTTGCTGGGGTAGAAATAGGTTTACATATTTTTAGGTCTTAATACTAAAAAAGGTTAAGTTAATACACTTCCTCTGCAGTAAGAATTTCTTTTTCAATTTACAAATTTCCCCACTAATGGATGTTGCTACAGAAGAAAGTTTGATTGCAATTGCAATCTGTATTAATTTAAAATAAACGCTAACAATTAACTATAGAACAAATATATTTACAAGTGAAGTGTTTACTATGTTTAATTTAGTTCAATAAGTATTGATAAAAGTTCAAATTTTTTGATACTTCTTGGGCGTTACTCCGAATTTTATTTTAAACGCTTGAATGAAGTTTGATAGGTTTTCATATCCAATTTTTTGATAAATTTCTGACGGTCGTTTTGATTTATTCCTTAAAAGGAAGGCAGAATGTTCAAGTCTTTTTTCTCGAAACCATTTACCTGGAGAACTTTGAAAGTGTTTTTTAAATACCCTTTTAAATGAGGATTCACTCATATTAGTTAAAAATGCAAGTTCTTTTATTGATAGTTTATTTACTTTATTATTCTCAACTATCTGAATAAATTTTTGTGCACTATTATCACTATTCCTAATTAAAGAATAAATAAAATTCACACCTTTAGTTGCAATAAGATATAACATTATTTCTTCAAACTTAGCATCTAAAATATTCTTTTGAATTGATTTTGATAGTTTAGATATATTTAAAATACTCTTTGTAAATCCTGTTATATATAGATCATAATCGAATGAATATATCGAAGCATAGCTGGCATTATCTTGTGGCTTCAGTTGAAATTTTCTAATAAAATTGAAGACTGATTCATTAGAGAAGAAGAGTAAAATGCTTCTATATTTCGTTTCATCATCATAAGAATTTTCGATCGTTAGGCTATTCCCAGCCTTCATTAATGAAAATTGAGAGTTATTAATTAAACGAGATGAGTTATCAAAAAAGACTTCTTTTGTTCCATTTTGAAGAAAACTAAACGTGTTTTTACTAAGTATAATTTTTTGTTTGGAGATTTGTTGAATATTTACGTAGTCGTAAATTTCAATGGAGTGAGAAGAATCTAAATTCAACTCATCTGGTAATGTGATTGTGCTCATAGGGATCGCTTATCTCAAGATTTAATCAAATATAGAGTATAAGCAATAATTAAAAGATCTCTAAAAGGTCATATTATGCTCTTTTTCAGGAGTTAAAAGAGTTTATTAGCCCCTTGAAATTATCCTAAAGTAGTAAAATATTAGGGGGGAAGTCTCTATTAATATACTTTATAGAGTGATTGAAGTCTTGTTTTAAAGCATTGTGTTAAAGATATTTATTTTATCTTCTTAATTAAATACATATAAACAGGATAATGATCTGAATACCCCCCTGTATACCCGCCATTAGAAAAACTTCTAAAAGGATATCCTTTAAATTTCCCTTTTTTATCACTTAAAAAATGTTTGTTAAAAATCATAGCTTTGTACATTTTAAAAGTAGAAAAATCTTTTTTTCCTGTATCTAACAGCGGTAATGAAATTAGAATCATGTCAAAGAGATTTAAATTGTCTCTATAGGCTAATGTGTTAAATCCTTTTCTGTGTAAATTTTCGTACGGATTGTATATATCATTTACCCTAACATTTTTCTTTTTTCTTTTTGTTTTTAAAATTTTCTTAAAGCTGGTATTATTCGGGTCATCATTAAAATCTCCCATCGTTATGATTTTAGCATTTTCTTCTTTAGCTCTAATTTTTTCTATGATTTTTATATTTTGAAATGCGGCTTTTTCTCTTAAAGGTCTACTTTTTGCCTCACCACCGCTTCTAGAAGGCCAATGGTTTACAATTATATGAATTAATTCATCGTCTAAATAGCCAGAAACCAATAATTGGTCCCTTGTAAACACCTTTCTATTATTTTTATAAATATTAGGATTAAACACTTCGTGATGTAAGGGTTTAAAATATTTTTTTTGGTATAATAAGGCTACGTCAATTCCTCGTTTATCAGGAGAATCGTAATGCACAATACCGTATTTTTTTTGTATTAAATGTTTAGATTTAATTAAATCTTCTAAAACACTTCGATTCTCAACTTCAGATACCCCTATAACTGCAGGGCTTGTTTTTGCCTCCTCTAATCCTATTTGTGCAATGGTACTTGCTAGTTTGTCAATCTTATCCCAATACACCTTAGATCTGTTAAATTTCAATTCCATCATCGGGCTTGCTTCGTCATTTATAGAAAGATCGTTTATTGTATCAAATAAATTTTCTAAGTTGTAAAAGGCAATGGTTCTAATGGTGTATTTCTTTTCATTTTTCTGAGAAAAACACGTGCAAATTTGAAATAATAGGACTATAAATAAACAGGTATTTTTTTTCTTCATTTACTTTTTTTTTTAAGACAAACTTACAGAACAAAATGTATTATTTAAAATAATAGACAAGTTTTGTGAACTTTTTTAAAATAATAATTAGTAGTTTTACTTTGCTATTTAATTGAAAAATAAATTATTATGAATAAAACTATTGTATTAATAGTTCTGTTTCTGCGTTGCTATACATCAATGTATTCCCAAAATGTTATAAGAGGAATTATTATAGATAATAATTCTAAGAAGCCTTTATCTGAGGTTTTGATAAGCATTAAAAATACAATTTTTACTACGAAAACACATTTAAATGGAGCCTTCTATATAAAGGCATTTTCCAAAGGGAATTATATTTTAGAAATTAAGTTGAATGGATTTGAAACTCAGAATCTTCCATTAGAACTTTCTAATAACACCATAGATTTGGGTGTTATTTTATTATTTAGAGATTTCACAGATGAACTAGACTTGAGTATTATTACAATCTCAGATGATGAATTAAATAATGATGCAAGTGCTGCAGACAATATTTCTGGCCTTTTACAAGCTTCAAAAGATATTTTTTTAAGAACTGCTGCTTTTGAGTTTAGTTCATCTTTTTTTAAGGTAAAGGGGTTAGATTCTGGAAATGGTAAAGTTTTAATTAATGGTATTCAAATGAACAAGGTCTATGACGGTAGAGCGCAATGGAGCAATTGGGGTGGCTTAAATGATGTTTTAAGAAATCAAGAATTTAGTAATGGTTTAGCAGCTTCTAATGTTACTTTTGGCGGTATTTTAGGGACTACAAATATGAATACAAGAGCCTCTTTGCAAAGGCCAGGAACAAGATTTTCTTACTCTTCTTCTAATAGAAGTTATGTGCATAGGGCAATGGCAACTCATACCACAGGTATTTCTAAAAATGGTTGGGCAATGACTTTTTCAGCAAGTAGAAGAGCGGGAACTGAAGGTTTTAATGACGGTACTTCTTACAATGCATACTCTGTATTCACATCTATAGAAAAGAAAATTAACGACCACCATAGTATTAATTTTACAGGCATTTTTACACCAAATAGAAGGGGAAAATCTTCACCAAACACCCAAGAGGTCTTTGATTTAAAAGGAATTGAATTTAATGAGTATTGGGGGAATTTAAACGGAAGAAAATTAAACTCTCGAATAAAAGAAGTAGTAGAGCCTATCTTAATGCTAAATCATTATTGGGATATTTCAGAAAATGCAACACTTCAAACAAACGCCTCCTATCAATTTGGAAAAATAGGAAATAGTCGTTTAGATTTTAATGGCGGTGCAAACCCTAGTCCCGCCTATTACCAAACATTACCAAGCTATTTTTTAAGAACGAATGACTTATCTGGAGCATATATTTCACAAGAAAACTTTGTCAATAACGGACAATTAGATTGGTACCGTATTTTTGATGCAAATACTACCAATACAAATGCTGGTTTAAACAATGCCTATGTATTGTATGAAGATAGAAATGATGACAAACAAATTACAGTAAATACTATCTACAATTTAGAGATAAACAACCATATTTCTATAAACGGAAAATTAGAATACAAACGTTTGCGGTCTCAAAATTTTGCCGAGGTTATTGATCTATTAGGCGGAAGCGGCTATTTAGATATTAATAATTTTGCAGATTCAGAAGCACAAATGCAAAATGATGTTTTAAATCCGAATAGAGTTGTAGGCGTTGGTGATGCATTTAGATATAATTTCAATCTAAAGTCAGATTTTATAAATGCTTTTGCACAAGGGCAGTTTAAATACAATAAAGTAGATTTTTTTGCTGCTGTAATGGTCTCACAAATAACAAATCAAAGAGAAGGATTGTATAAAAACGGTCGCTTTGAAAACAATTCTTTAGGGGCATCAGAAAAAATAAACTTCACAAATTATGGTGTAAAAACAGGTGCAACTTATAAAATAAGTGGGCGGAATTTAATAAATGCAAATATTGCCTATTTAACCCAAGCGCCAACCATTAGAAACTCTTTTTCTAATTCAAGAGAAAATAATAATATAGTAGAAGACTTAAAAAGCGAAAAAGTATTTTCTGCAGATGCAAGTTACATTAGAAGAAGTTCAATTATTACCTCAAGAGTTAGCGCATATTACACTTCAATAAAAGATGCAACAGAAATTTCTTTTTATTTTGCAGATGGCGTTGGAGGAGATAACACCGCATTTGTGCAAGAAATAGTGTCAGGAATTAAAAAGAAACAATTGGGTTTAGAACTCGGTTTAGAAGCACAAGTTACGGCCACAATAAAATTAAAAGGGGCAGCGGCTATTGGTAGTTTTGTATATGCCAATAACCCTAACCTGTACCTTACTTCAGATGTTACAAATGAGGGTGTTTTTGATGAAAAAGGGCGCTCAGGAAATTATATATCCAACTTAAAGAACTATAAAATTGCAGCAGGGCCTCACCAAGCCTATTCCGCTGGTTTTGAATACAGAGATCCTAATTATTGGTGGATTGGGGGAACGGTAAACTTTTTTAATAATACGTATGTAGATATTGCACCATTAACAAGGTCTCGTAACTTTTATTCAGATGCAGACGGCTTAACCTTTCCAGATTATGATCTAGAGTCCGCTAATCAATTATTGCAACAAGAAAAATTTGATGCTTATAAAGTTGTAAACCTTGTTGGAGGTAAATCTTGGAAGATAGATGGTTATTATATTAGTGCATTTGCAACGGTAAATAATTTATTAAATACAGCGTATAAATCTGGCGGATTTGAACAAGGCAGAAATGCAAATTATAACGAATTAAGCGCAGACAAAGCCCTAGATAAACCTGTATTTGGTAATAAATATTGGTACGGTAGAGGTACTACATACTTTTTGAACCTAAACTTTAGTTTTTAAAAATAAATTGAATGAATATAAAAACAAATAGCGGCTTCTTAATAGCCCTTGCAACTAGTCTCTTTTTCATAGCTTGCGTAAAGGATAATGATTACACAGTGCCACAAAATTTAGGGGTAGAAGAAAATCTAAAATTAGAAGCAATATTAGACAGTATTCAAAACAATCAGTTAGAATTAAAATCGATAAAAGATTTAAAAAATTTGTATAATTCTGGTACAGATCCGGTAAAAATAGTTTCAAACATTGTTGTAAAAGGCTATGTGATTTCTTCGGATGCCAAAGGAAATTATTTTAGAGAATTTTACATACAAGATGCACCTGAAAATCCAACAGCAGGAATTAAAGTAGTACTTAACTTAACCAATAGTTATAATAAATTCAATTTCGGACGTGAAGTATATATTAGACTTAAAAATCTATATATAGGAGAAACAAATTCGGGAGACGGTGTAATTTCTATTGGGGGTAAAATAAAATTAACAGATATTACAGAGATAGAAAGTATCACTCAAAATCAGATTGAAAATTATATGTTTAGGGCGCCAACTACAGAAGTAATTGTTCCTAAAACAGTAACCCTTGGTGGCTTGGAAAATGTTGCTAATATCGGAACTTTTGTGCGCATAGAAAACGCTTATTTCTCATCAAATTTAGCTGGAAAAGCATTCGTAGACCCTTCAGAAGATTTTGATACAAAACGTCAAGTTGAAACCTGCGAAGGACCTAGTGTTGTAACTACTTTTTTAGAAACAAGCTCTTTTGCAAGTTTTGCAAATAATGGTCTGCCAGAGGATGGTGGAAGTATTAATGCAGTTGTTTCCAGAGATTTTAGAGGAGATTTTACGGTTTTAGTCTTAAATACTTTAGATGATTTAGACATGAAGAGTGCAAGGTGCACTCCTTTAGCGATTGCAGATTTTTCAACAATACTTTTAAATGAAGACTTTGAAGCAACTTCTGGCGAGATAAATATATTAGACTGGACTAATTACAGTGAAGCAGGTTCTAAAAAATGGAGGGCTTATGATGATGTGAACTCTTTAAGTAAGGCCGCAAGAATGGGTTCTTTTAGATCTGGTGATGAAAGTACAATTTCTTGGTTAATTACTAAGGGCATCAATTTAGAAACTACTGGAGAGGAATACGTGTCTTTTGAAACGTCTACCTCTTTTGCAGACGGCAGTACTTTAGAGGTGTTAATTTCTGAAAACTGGAACGGTACAGTAGCAAATATTACCAATGCAAATTGGGTTGCTTTGCCAGCAAGAATAGCGGCTAATAATGACGATTTTAATAGTTTTAAATTTTCAACATTTATAAATTTATCTTCCTATTCAGGAACTGCTTATATTGCCTTTAAATATGTAGGAAATGGAAATGAAGATTTTGATGGAACCTATGAACTAGATAATATCACTATTATTGCAAAGTAATAATCAAAAGAATGGAAAAAATAGAACATATAGGTATCGCTGTAAAAGATCTTGAGGTGTCAAATAAGTTGTTTGCATCACTTTTTGGTAAAGAACATTACAAAGAAGAAGAAGTCGCATCTGAGGGTGTAAAAACTTCTTTTTTTAAAAACGGACCCAATAAGATAGAATTATTGCAAGCTACAAATGCAGAGAGTCCAATTGCAAAATTTATAGAAAAGAAAGGTGAAGGAGTGCACCACATTGCCTTTGCGGTTTCAGATATAAAAGCAGAAATAAAAAGACTTAAAACGGCCGGTTTTATTGTTTTAAATGAAACACCTAAAAAAGGCGCAGATAACAAATTAGTAGCTTTTTTACATCCAAAAACTACAAACGGCGTTTTAATTGAATTGTGCCAAGAAATAGAATAAGTTAAAATACTCCTAACAGGCACTGCCAACTGCATACTAATTATTATCTTGCCAACGTTTTAAAGCTATTATAAATGCCTCCAAAATTTGAATCTTATCAAAAAAGACGCTTAGCATCTTCTTACATATCTGTTGTAATTAGTATCGCTTTGGTGCTTTTTATGGTGGGTGTTTTAGGTTTGGTACTTTTAAAATCTACTGCAGTTGCGAATAGAGTAAAAGAAAAAGTAGTCATTACCTTGTACTTAAAAGATAAAATAAGTAATAAACAAATAAATAGTTTTAAAGCTTCTGTTACTAAAGAAGAATTCACAAAAAGAATTGTTTACACCTCTAAAAAACAAGCAGCTAAAAAATTTAGCAAAGAAATAGGTGAAGATTTTTTAACTTTTTTGGGAGATAATCCTTTAAAAAATGAAATAGATATTTTCTTGAAACCAAATTTTATAACTCCAGAAAAAATGCAAGTAATAGAAACTCGTTTTCTTAAAAATGCATTTATCGCAGACGTTTCTTACGATAAACTTTTAATAAACCTACTCACAAATAATATTCAAAGAATTAGTTTCTGGCTTTTAGTTTTAAGCGGATTTTTCGGTTTGGTAGCTATCATCTTAATTAATGGCGCTATTAGATTAACAATATATTCTAAAAGATTTAACATTAAAACCATGCAAATGGTAGGTGCTACAAAAGGTTTTATTAGAAGACCTTTTATTTGGCAAGGTATAAAATTAGGATTTATAGGCGCATTTTTAGCTTTGATAGGTCTGGGTGTGGTTATTTATTATTTAGATAAATTTGCACCAAGTTTAGGGTTCTTAAAAGACTATATTTCTCTAGGTTATTTAGGTGGTGGTGTTTTGGTTTCTGCTTTTATAATTACTTGGTTAAGCACCTTCTTTGCGACGCAACGTTTTTTAAACCTACAAACAGAAGAACTTTATTATTAACATATGAAAGAAGAAAAAATTCAGAAACCTGCATTTATTTTTGGAAAGAAAAATTACACTTTTATGGTGGTAGGAATTATTTTTATAGCACTAGGCTTTATTTTTATGTCTGGTGGCGGAAGCGACAACCCAGCTATTTTTAATGAAGATATTTACAACTGGCAGCGCATTCGTTTAGCGCCAACTTTGGTAATTATAGGCTTAGGAATTGAGATTTATGCAATTTTAGTAAATCCTAAGAAATAAGTATGAATATTTTAGAAGCTATAATTCTTGGAGTAATTCAAGGTTTAACAGAATTTTTACCGGTATCCTCTAGTGGCCATTTAGAGTTAGCAAAAGTAATTCTAGGCGATACTTCTGTACCCGAAGAAAGTTTAACCTTTACAGTAGTTCTCCATTTTGCAACCGCATTAAGTACCATTGTAATTTTTAGAAAAGAAATTTTAGAAATTTTTAAAGGATTGTTCCAATTTAAATGGAATGATGAATTTAAGTTTTCACTAAAAATCATTATTTCAATGCTGCCTGCAGTAATTGTAGGCTTGCTTTTCGAGGAAGAATTAGAGTCTTTTTTTGGAGGTAAAATACTTTTAGTGGGGTGTATGTTATTACTAACGGCGTTACTCTTATTATTAGCAGACAAAGCAAAAAATACAAAGAAAGAAGTTTCATTTTGGAATGCTGTACTCATAGGTATTTCTCAAGCAATAGCAATGTTGCCAGGAATTTCTAGATCTGGTGCAACCATTTCTACATCGGTTCTATTGGGAGTTGATAGAACTAGAGCTGCTAAATTTTCATTTTTAATGGTAGTTCCATTAATTTTCGGGAAGATTGGAAAAGATCTTTTAAGTGGAGGTTTAAGTTTTCAATCCTCAGAAATAATGCCTATTACAGCTGGTTTTATAGCAGCTTTCTTGGCTGGTTTAGTAGCTTGTAAATGGATGATTTCTTTAGTAAAGAAAAGCAAACTTTCTTACTTTTCAATATACTGCGCAATTGTAGGAAGTATTGCAATTGGATATGCCCTTTTAAATTAAGAAAATATGACGGAAGAAGCTTATAAAAATGGGCAAGTTTTATTGATTGATAAACCACTTACATGGACCTCTTTTCAAGTAGTAAACAAATTACGTTGGGAAATTAGACAGCGTTTCAATATTAAAAAAATTAAAGTGGGTCATGCAGGTACTTTAGATCCGCTAGCCACAGGCTTACTTATTATTTGCACAGGGAAGCAAACAAAGCAAATAGATACGTATCAAGGGCAAGTTAAAGAATATACGGGCACCTTTACACTTGGGGCAACTACACCAAGTTATGATTTAGAAACTGAAATTGATAACACCTTTTCTACTGCACATATTACCGAAGAATTATTACACGAAACTACCAAACAATTTACAGGCGAAATTCAGCAAAAACCACCTATTTTTTCTGCTATTAAAAAAGATGGAAAACGTTTGTATGAATTGGCAAGAAAGGGAGAAACTACAGAAATTAAAGAAAGAACAGTAACGATTTCTTCGTTTGAAATTACAGAAATAAAATTACCAGAAGTAGGGTTTAGAATCATTTGTAGCAAAGGAACCTACATTAGGTCTATTGCATTTGATTACGGGAAAGCATTAAATTCTGGAGGACATTTATCTGCCTTAAGAAGAACAAAAATTGGTAACTATTCTGTTGATGACGCCCTTTCTGTGGAAGAATTTATTGAAAATTTAAAGGTGAACTCTTAGAAAACGGTTGTAAAATAAAGCAGACTTTTTTTTATACCTATAACTCACTCTTTAGCGCCATGACTTTTAGCTGTTTCTATCCAGTGCTCAGAAATTTCTTTTGTGTTTGCTCCTAAACCTCTGGCTAAGTGCAAAGCAACACCAATCATTAAGACAGCAGCTTCATGAAGTTCTTGAAGTGTTTGTAAACTTCCAAATTGTTCTTGCGCTTTTGTGAGTAATAAATCATTGTGCTTTTCAGCATAAGCAACAGGGTTTTCAGTATCCGCTGTTATGTTAGGTATCATTAAGCAATTTATCCAATCGCTGCCTATTTTTTCTGCTAATACTTCGGGAAGGTCGGTTCCTAAAACTTTCCATGCTTTTAATGTTTTTGTATCTCCAGAGGTAGCTAATTCAGACTCTAAAAGTAATTCAAAAGCAATATCTGCAATATTTTGCATGACTATTAAATAGACATCTTGCGCCTTTTCGAATGGGTCTGCTTCTTGTCCTTTTAAATAGTCGCCTACACTAAGTTTTGGCAACTTTAAAACTTCGGCACAATCTGTTAAACAAGGAAAAGTGGTGCCTTCGTAAATATAATGTGCTTTATCATACTGAATTTGTCTTCCTAATGGGTACAGACGGCATGCCAATGGGCGCCCTTTATGCACACTGCAACCGGCATTATCTAAATATTGACTGCATGCTTTTTGTCCTTTTTTATCTGGCTTTCCGTTAAAGAGCAATCGAGTGCCTCCGAATTCAGTATATAAGTCTCTAAACGCTCTAGGAGTCAATTGCTTTTCTTTACTAAAATTTAGTAATTCCCAGGGGTTTAGCATTACAGCTTTGCCAAAACAACAAGTTCCAGATCTAGAGCAGGTAAGTGGTAATATACTATTGGTACTTAGTTTAGTAGTTTGCAAGTTTTCGTTTGAAGTTAGTGGTATGTTTTAAGAATTAAAGTTAGCAAATAAATTAGATATGGTATGGTATTTTCATTGTTTTTCTGCCTTCATTCTTGTTAAGATAATTAGGTTTTTAATTTTGTTAATGATTTAGCTTTTTTAAGCACATAAATGGGGTCAATTATTTAAATAGTAACTAAGTACCTTTTTTTATTTTTTAAAAGTTGGTATGTTTTAACTTTGAACCATTTTGCTATTGTTAACTCAGAGCGAAAGTGTAAAAAAACAGCTTTGGCTTTTTGTTGTTTAGGAGTTTCTAAAAAACAACAACTATTGAAATAAAACGGTTGACTTTAACGTCATTAACTTATTTTCTAAAACGTTGCTGCAACTGTAAAACTAATTTCTTTATTTGTTGTTGGATGCAGAAATGCTATAAATTCTGCATGTAAATGCAATCGGTTTTCTTTTTTCCCATATAAATCGTCACCAACAATTGGCGTGTTTAATCCGTTTTTATGTGCAGCATGCATTCTTAATTGGTGCGTTCTTCCTGTAATTGGGTAAAAGTATACACGTGTTTTTCCGTTTTCTTTGTTAATTATTTTCCAATTGGTTTCTGCAGGTTTCCCATAAGTAAAATCTACCAATTGCTTTGGTCTGTCTTCTAAATCTAAGCGCAATGGCAAGGTTATTTTTCCGCTGTTTTCAGATAAATCTCCATCTAATAAAGCAACATAACGTTTTTTAATAGTTCTGTTTATAAACTGACTCTGTAAAGCTTTATTAGCTTCTTTTGTTTTGGTAAGTAATAATATACCAGAGGTAGACATGTCTAATCTGTGTACAATTAATGGTCCGGTGGCATTTGGGTATTTTTCTTTAATTCTGGTGTAGACAGCGTCTTTAATATCTTTCCCAGGAACCGATAAAAACTCGGCAGGTTTGTTTACAACTATTAAAACGTCGTCTTCATAAATAATTTCTAAATCTTGCTTTTCAGATAGGTTTTCTAACAGCAGATTGGCATCTATTTCTGTGCCAGCTAGCATGTGTGTTAAAATAGGTTTGCATCTGCCTTGGCAAGCAGGGTAATAGTTTTTATGCTGTCTAATAGCTGCGTTTGGTGCACTTCCCCACCAAAATTCTGCCATTGTAATGGGTGTTAAATTGTTTGCAAAAGCATATTGTAAAAGTTTGGGCGCAGCGCATTCACCAGAACCTGCAGGTGGTTTTATAGCCGGATCATTAAAAATACTAAGCAAGTTTTTCAACTCTTTTTTTCTATTTAAAAAGGCATATTTACTAAATAATGTCTGCTGTAAATAGTTCGATTTTTCTTTGCGTTCTTTTTTAAGTGCGCTAATTTTCTCTTTAAAAACATTAAATTCTTTACTAGTTTCTTGAATTTTAGCTAGATAGTATTCTTGCAATTCTTTGATAAAAAACTGATTATTATAACTTTCTTGGGTTAATTTTTTAGTCAGTTTCTCGAGTTCTAAATCGTTTAAAAGAGCAATTGCTTTCTTTTTTTGTGCCTTCCTATTGCTTTTAGCAAGTTTCATTCTGTTGCGTTGAAAAGCTAAATCGGTTTGAATGATTGTTGTATTTTCTGCAACTAACTTCTTTAATTCTAAATAGTTTTTATCTTTTTTTAAGACGCTCAATTGCGCGTTCATCGCATCAATCTCTTGTTCTCCTTTGATGTAAAAACTACCAGATGTTCTCATGTTAAAAACAGGTGGGACAAATTTTTCTGGTAAACTTTTATCTGCCAATTTACCAGAGAAAGCAGTTAAATACCCAATTTTATTTTGTTTATCCTTCACCACTAAAACACCAAACATTTTTCCAATGGCAAGTGCGCTATCATTAGCTTCTAATCCAAAATTATGTGAAAAATCTGTCTGACGTTCTAAATAGGCCTGTACCTCTGTAGTTGCAATTTTTGCTAGAAGATGGGGTTCATAATAAAACGGAAATGTAAATTTTTCTGGAAGTACTATTCCAGAAATACTTGTTTTAAAATATTGAAAGTGTTTCAATAAATTTAGTTTTTCTTTAAAAGTTGTTTTACCCCTGAAGTTAAAAAAGGTTTTACAGGGAAACTCTTAAATATTAATAAATCTT
>CAJXAS010000012.1 GCA_913050305.1 uncultured Polaribacter sp.
ATACAGAAAGAAATGGTGTTCACATCATTGATTTGTATAAAACTGCAGCAAAAATCGAAGAAACTTCAGAAGCTTTAAAAAAGATTGCAAACTCTGGACGTAAGATTTTATTTGTGGCTACAAAAAAGCAAGCTAAGGATATTGTTGCTGAAAAAGCGAAAGCTATAAGCATGCCTTATATTACTGAAAGATGGCCTGGTGGAATGTTAACAAACTTTGTTACTATTAGAAAAGCTGTAAAGAAAATGGCTATAATTGATAGAATGAAGACAGATGGTTCTTTTGATGCATTATCTAAAAGAGAAAAATTACAAATCAATCGTCAGAGAGAGAAATTAGAAAAGAATTTAGGTTCTATTTCTGATATGACTCGTTTACCTGGTGCTTTATTTGTAGTTGATATCAAAAAAGAACACATTGCTGTAGCAGAAGCTCAAAAATTAAATATTCCAATTTTTGCAATGGTAGATACAAACTCTGATCCAAGACAAGTAGACTACGTAATTCCTGCAAATGATGACGCTTCAAAATCTATTAACGTAGTATTATCTTTTGTTACTGATGCAATTGCAGACGGTTTATCTGAAAGAAAAGCAGACAAAGAGAAAGTAAAAGAAGCTCCAAAAAAGGAAGAAGCTAAAGTAGAAGCTCCTAAAGCGGAAGTTGCAGCTCCTGAAGTTGAAGAAGCAAAGGTAGAAACTCCTGCAAAGGAAGAAGCTCCAAAAGCAAAAGCTCCTAAAAAAGCAAAAAAGAAAGCTGAAGTTGCTGAAACACCTGCTGAAGAAAAAAAATAATTTAAGAACAATTTAGAAACCTAGGTTTCTGAACAAAAAATAAGTGACATGGTAAAAGTAAGTGCTGCTGATGTTAAAAAATTAAGGGAAGCAACTGGAGCTGGAATGATGGACTGTAAAAAGGCATTAGTAGAGGCAGAAAATAACTTCGATGAAGCTATAAGCGTTTTACGTAAAAAAGGTCAGAAAATTGCTGCAAAAAGAGCTGATAGAGATTCTACAGAAGGAGTTGCAGTAACAAGAATTAATGACTCAAAAACAGAAGGAGTAGCTATTGTATTAGCTTGTGAAACTGATTTTGTTGGTAAAAACGAATCTTTTGTAGCTTTAGGTGGTCAATTTGCAGACATCGCATTAAACGTTGCAGATAAAGAAGCTTTCTTAGCTGCAGATTTTGGCGGCATGACTGTTGCAGACAAACTAATTGAGCAAACTGGTGTTATTGGAGAAAAGTTAGAGATAACAGCTTTCGATAAAATTGAAGCTGCCTATGTTGGTGCTTACACTCACATTGGTAAAATTGCTGCTCTTGTTGGTTTATCTACTGCAGTAGATAATGCTGAAACTTTATCTAAAGATGTTGCTATGCAAGTTGCCTCTATGGGTGCAACTACATTATCTTATAAAGATTTTGATACTGCATTTGTTACAGCAGAAACTGAAGCTAGAATCGCGGTGATAGAAAAAGATAATATAGAATTAGGTAGATTAGGGAAAACATTGAAAAATATTCCTCAATATATTTCTATGTCTCAATTATCTGATGCTATTTTGGCCGAAGCTGAAGATGCTGCAAAAGCAGAATTAAAAGCAGAAGGAAAACCAGAACAAATTTGGGATAGAATCTTACCAGGAAAAATGGAAAGATTTATTGCAGATAATACAACTTTAGACATGGAACAATGTCTTTTAGATCAATCTTTTATTAAAGATGAGAAGAAAAACGTTGCACAATATGTTACAACATTTGGTGATGTTGAAGTTAGTGGATTTAAAAGAGTAACTTTAGGATAAGTAGTATTCTAAAAATTATATTTACAAACCTCGTTTTCATATTATGTGAAAACGAGGTTTTTTTTGTTCAGAAAAAAGAAAATCAAAAAAAAAACGTAATTTTGCTCAACTTAGAAATTAAACTATGCAATACAAAAGAATTCTTTTAAAATTAAGCGGAGAGGCCTTAATGGGTGACAGACAATATGGAATTGATCCTAAACGACTCGCTGAATATGCAAGAGAAATAAAAGAAGTAGTAGAAAAAGGTATCGAAGTTGCTATTGTTATTGGCGGTGGAAATATATTTAGAGGTGTTGCTGGTGCGGCCAACGGAATGGATCGTGTGCAAGGAGATCACATGGGTATGCTAGCTACCTGTATAAATGGCTTAGCTCTGCAAAGCGCGCTGGAAGACGAAGACGTGCATACAAGGCTTCAAACAGCCTTAGAAATCAAAGAAGTTGCAGAACCTTATATTAAAAGAAAAGCAATAAGACATTTAGAAAAAGGACGCGTTGTTATTTTTGGAGCTGGAACAGGAAACCCTTATTTTACAACAGATACAGCTGCTGTTCTGCGAGCGATAGAAGTACATGCAGATGCTATCTTAAAAGGAACTCGCGTAGATGGAATTTATAACGTAGATCCTGAGAAAGACGAAAGTGCCGTTAAATATGAAACCATTACCTTTAAAGAAGTAATAGAAAAAGGTTTAAAAGTAATGGATATGACTGCCTTTACATTAAGTGAAGAAAACAAATTGCCCATTATTGTATTTGATATGAATACAAACGGAAATCTATTAAAATTAGTTTCTGGAGAAAAAATAGGTACAATTGTTGACACCAAATAAAATAGAATCTTGAAATTAAGAAGAAGATGAACGAAGAAATAGAATTTATATTAGATACAACTAAGGAGGCAATGACTAGCGCTATTGCTCATTTAGAAAAAGAATTAAGAGCTATTAGAGCTGGTAAGGCTACCCCTGCAATGTTAGCAAATGTAATGGTAGATTATTACGGTTCTCAAACACCATTAGGGCAAGTTGCAAATGTTACAACGCCCGATCCAAGAACGATTGCGATACAACCTTGGGAAAAAAATATGCTACAACCAATTGAGAAAGCAATTATGATTGCAAATCTTGGTTTTAATCCAATGAACAATGGTGATATTATTATGATTAATGTACCACCATTAACTGAAGAAAGAAGAATTGGTTTAGCAAAACAAGCAAAAGCTGAAGCTGAACACGCAAAAGTTGGTATTAGAAACGCCAGAAAAGATGCCAATAATGAAATTAAGAAAACAGATATCTCAGACGATTTAAAAAAAGACTCTGAAGCAGAAGTGCAAAAGCTTACAGATTCTTTTGTAAAAATTATAGAAGAAACACTTTCTGTAAAAGAAAAAGAAATTATGACTGTTTAAGAAACTATCAAATTATAGAAAAGGTGTTTTTAAAAAACACCTTTTTTTTTGCTTAAAACTCATTTGGAATTTGGTTATATTTGCACAAATTATTTTTTATGAATTTTTGGACAAAAATTGCGGGTATTATTTTAAGAAACCGTTACTTGATTTTAATAAGTATCGCAATTATTACTAGTTTATTAGCATCCCAAATGAAGTATATGAAATTTTCATATACCGAGGCAAATTTGCTACCAGAAGACCATGAAGCCAATATACAATACAACAAATTTCTACAAATTTTTGGAGAGGAAGGTAATTTAGTTATTCTTGGAGTTAAAGATTCAACTGTTTTTACACCTAAAAAGTTTAATGCTTGGAATAAATTAGTAGCGCAATTTGATGAAAGAAAAGAAATTGACTTTACCATTTCTATTGCTGATGTAAAGAAGCTAAAAGCAGATAGAAAAAAGAGAAAGTTTATTCTAGAGCCTTTATACAGTAAAAATCCTACTACAAAAGAAGAAGTAAATATAATTAAAAAAGAACTCTTTGAGAAGCTTCCTTTTTATGATAATTTACTTTACAATAAAGAAACGGGTACTTTACAGACCGCTATTTATATTAAAAAGGAAATTATAAATACACCTGCAAGAAGAGACTTCATTTTTGATATTTTAATACCTGCAATAAAAAAATTCGAAGAAGAAACTAATTTAGATGTGCGCGTTTCTGGAATGCCATATATTAGAACATTAAATGCCCAAAATATTCAAGATGAAATCATGCTTTTTGTTGGTGGTGCATTAGGAATTACAGCACTTATATTTTTCTTTTTCTTTAGATCTTTTCGCGCTACATTCATTACATTATTAGTGGTTATAATTGGTGTTATCTGGGCTTTTGGTTTTATTGGTTTATTCCGTTATGAAATAACGGTATTATCTGCATTAATACCACCTTTAATTATTGTCATTGGCGTGCCAAATGCAGTCTTCCTTATTAACAAATATCAGCAAGAAATAAAGAAACATGGACAGCAAGCAAAAGCTTTACAACGTGTAATTTCTAAAATTGGAAATGCAACTTTAATGACAAATATTACAACTGCATCTGGTTTCGCAACCTTTGTTTTTGTAAAAAGTAATTTACTGCGTGAATTCGGAATTTTGGCTTCAGTAAATATTATCAGTATTTTTATATTGGCACTATTAATCATACCAATCATTTATAGTTTCATGCCACTTCCCAAGAAAAAGCATTTAAGTCATTTAGAAACAAAATGGATTGACAATGTGGTTAATTGGATGGAAAAAATGGTGAGAACCAACAGAATTACTATATATTTTGCAACTGTTTTAGTAATTGTATTAAGTATTATTGGTGTTTATAAAATTACAGTTTCTGGAAGTTTAATTGAAGACATGCCCAAAAACACTGATTTCTATAAAGATATTAAATTCTTCGAAAAAGAGTTTGGAGGAATAATGCCTTTAGAAATTTTAATCGATACTAAAAAAAATAAAGGCGTCATGAAGCTATCCACTTTAAAAAAGATGGAAAAGCTGAATGAAACAATAGAAAGCTTTCCTGAATTATCAAAACCAATCTCTGTAGTTAACTTAGTAAAGTATTCAAAACAGGCGTATTATAACGGAAATCCGAAATACTACCAATTACCAACAAATCAAGAACAAAGTTATATATTTTCATATTCTAAAAACTCCAGTAGAGATACTGGAATGCTCAAAACATTTGTAGATTCTACTGGACGTTATGCTAGAATTACCACTTTCATGAAAGATATTGGTACAGAAAAAATGGATATTATTCAAGAGCGCTTAAAGACAGTAATAGCAAAAGAATTTCCAGCAGATAGATATACCGTATCCTTAACTGGTAAAGCCTTGGTCTTTATAAAAGGAACAAACTATTTAATTAAAAACTTAGTCATTTCTTTATCGCTGGCTATTTTATTAATTGCCCTTTTTATGGCTTGGATGTTTAGATCACTACAAATGATTTTAATTTCATTGATTCCAAATATGTTACCATTACTAATTACAGCGGGGTTAATGGGTTTTTTAAACATACCAATAAAACCATCTACTATATTAGTCTTTAGTATCGCATTTGGTATTTCTGTAGACGATACAATTCATTTCTTAGCGAAATATAGACAAGAACTTATTGCCAACAAATGGAAAATTAAACCCTCTGTTTATTCTGCATTGCGAGAAACTGGTGTAAGTATGTTTTACACTTCTATTGTATTATTTTTTGGTTTTTTAGTTTTCACTCTTTCTAGTTTTGGTGGAACAATTGCCTTAGGTGGTCTAGTTTCTGTAACATTATTATTAGCGATGGTCTCCAACTTATTATTATTACCCTCTTTATTATTAACTTTTGAAAAGAAAATTGCAAATAAAAAAGTATTTAAAGAGCCTAAAATGAAAATTTTCCCTCCTAAAGAAGAAAAAACAAAATAGCATACACCTTTTTATTGCCCTTTCATTGGTTGCTTAATTTGCAACAATAAAGTATCTTTACTCTTTATAAAAAGATAATTTTCGAATACAATACACTTATAAATGATGACAAAAAATAGCGTAGCAGAATTATTAAAATCAGGTTCAGTTTTACAAGAGGTGATTATAAAAGGGTGGGTTAGAACTTTTAGAAGTAATCGTTTTATTGCTTTAAATGACGGTTCTACAATTAACAACATACAGTGTGTAATTGATTTTGAAAATACACCAGAAGAAACTTTAAAAAGAATTACAACAGGAGCAGCATTATCTATCAAAGGAATCATTGCAGAAAGTCAAGGTAAAGGACAATCTGTGGAAATTCAGGTTTCAAATATAGAAATTCTAGGAGATTCGAATGCCGATGAATACCCAATACAACCTAAAAAACATAGTTTTGAGTTTTTAAGAGAAAACGCACACCTTCGGGTAAGAACAAATACATTTAGCGCGGTAATGAGAGTGCGATCTAAACTCTCTTTTGCAGTTCATAAATACTTTCAAGACAATGGGTTTAATTATGTAAATACACCAATTGTTACGGGTTCTGATGCCGAAGGAGCGGGAGAAATGTTTAGAGTTACGTCATTTGAAGATAATAAAGCACCGGTTACAGAAGACGGAAAAATAGATTATACCAAAGATTTCTTCGGAAAAGAAACAAATCTTACCGTTTCTGGTCAGTTAGAAGCAGAAGCGTATGCAATGGCTTTAGGTAAAGTATATACTTTTGGTCCCACTTTTAGGGCAGAAAATTCAAATACAACGCGTCATTTAGCAGAATTCTGGATGATTGAACCAGAGGTTGCTTTTATGGATTTAGATGGAAATATGGATTTAGCAGAAGATTTTATAAAATCTGTGCTAACTTATGTTTTAGAGCACTGTAAAGAAGATTTAGCCTTTTTAGATGAACGTTTTATGCAAGAGGAAAAAACAAAACCTCAATTGCAAAGAAGTGAAATGAGTTTGTTAGAGAAGTTGAAATTTGTTGCTGACAACAATTTTAAAAGAGTTTCTTACACAGAAGCAATCGACATTCTGAGAAACTGTAAACCTAATAAAAAGAAAAAATTCCAATACCCTATTAACGAATGGGGAGCAGATTTACAATCTGAACACGAGCGTTTTTTAGTTGAAAAGCATTTTAAATGTCCAGTTATTTTATTTGATTATCCGGCAGACATCAAAGCATTTTATATGCGTTTAAATGAAGATGGAAAAACAGTAAGAGCTATGGATGTTTTATTTCCTGGAATTGGAGAAATGGTAGGTGGTGCGCAACGTGAAGAACGTTATGATGTTTTAGTAGAAAAGATGAAAGCCATGAATATAGACGAAAAAGAACTTTGGTGGTACTTAGATCTAAGAAAATTTGGCACAGCCGTGCATTCTGGCTTTGGTTTAGGTTTTGAGAGACTCGTTCAATTTACAACCGGTATGGGAAATATTAGAGATGTAATTCCATTTCCAAGGACACCTCAAAATGCGGATTTTTAATTTCATTTATGTATCTTTAAAATATGCTAAAACAAGGCTTAAATTACAAACTCCTACAGAAATTATCTCCTCAGCAAATACAACTGATGAAGTTAATTCAATTACCAACACAAGCATTTGAAGAGCGCTTAAAGCAAGAAATAGAGGAAAACCCTGCCTTAGATACTGGTAAAGAAGAATCTGAAGATATAGATGATGATTTATCAAATGAATTTGATGATGATGATGATAGATCCGAGAAAGATGAATTAGAAGATATTAATATCGACGAATATCTGAGTGATGATGACATTCCTAATTATAAAACTCAAGCTAATAATTACTCGGAAGATGATGAAGAAAAAAATGTGCCTTATGCAGCAGGAACAAGTTTTCATCAATCTTTAAAAAATCAATTAAACACTTTTAGTTTAGACGAAGAAGAACAAGCTATCGCAGAATTTTTAGTTGGCAGTATTGACGATAGTGGTTATATCCGTAGAGAAATTATAGATTTAGTAGATGACTTAGCATTTACCGCCAATATTTTCACAACAGAAGAAAAGGTAATTATAGTACTTAAAAAAGTAGTACATACTTTAGACCCATTAGGTGTTGGCGCTAGAGATCTTAGGGAAAGTTTAATTATTCAGTTAAAAGCGAAAGACAAAACAAAATATAGAAGTTTATCTATTGAAGTTTTAGAAGCTGCATTTGATCACTTTATTAAAAAGCATTATAAGAAATTACAAGAAAAGTTTCATATTTCTGAAGACGAGCTGAAAGAAGTTATTAAGGAAATATCTAAATTAAACCCAAAACCAGGAAGTTCATACGCTGGTAATAATAAAATTGCAGAACAAATTGTTCCTGATTTTTCAATTAAAATTTTAAATGGCGAATTAGATTTAGTTTTAAATGCTAGAAATGCACCAGAACTGCATGTTTCTAGAGAATACAACAACATGCTAAAAGGCTATCAAGAAGCAACAGTAAAATCAAAGTCCCAAAAGGATGCTGTCTTTTTTATTAAACAAAAATTAGACTCTGCAAAATGGTTCATAGATGCTATTAGACAAAGGCAACAAACCCTTTTAATAACAATGAACACCATCATGCAATATCAATATGATTATTTTTTAACCGGAGATGAACGCAAGTTAAAACCAATGATCTTAAAAGATATTGCTGATAAGATTAATATGGATGTTTCTACTGTTTCTAGAGTAGCAAATAGTAAATATGTTTCTACACCTTATGGAACAAAATTAATAAAGGAGTTCTTTTCTGAATCTATGAAAAATGACCAGGGAGAAGACGTATCTACCAAAGAAATTAAGAAAATATTAGAAAGTGTAATAGAAGAGGAGAATAAAAAGAAACCTCTAACTGACGAAAAATTAGCTGTTATTTTAAAAGAAAAAGGGTATCCTATTGCGAGAAGAACTGTTGCAAAGTATAGAGAACAGCTAGACTTACCAGTAGCAAGACTTAGAAAAGAAATTTAATGCATCGATTTTATAAGACTATTTCCATAGTACTGCACCCTATTATGGTGCCGACTATTGGTATAATATTGTATTTATTAAGAATACCTAATTCATATACAAGTAAACAAAAAACAGCACTATTAGCGCTCATATTTATAACTACTTATCTTGTACCAATTCTCATATTAGCACTGTTCAAAAAATTAAACTTAATACATAATTTTAATACAGAAGGTATCAAAGAAAGAAAGGTACCGGTAGCCCTAATGATTATTGTTTTCTATCTATTAGGAAATACGATAGAAAATAATATAAAAATGACGGATATTAGTTTGCTTTTATACACATCTAGTATTGCACTAACTTTCGTATATCTCTGTCTAGCATATCAGTTAAAAGTAAGTATCCATTTATTATCCTTAGGAATATCGACAGGATTTTTTATTTTGATAGGATTTATATATAATTATAGTCTTCCTATAGTAGTTATTGGAAATATATTATTGGCAGGAATTGTTGCTAATGCAAGACTGCATTTAAAAATGCACCAACCTAAAGAAGTTTATTTAGGTTTTCTATCTGGTCTTATAGCACCCTTCATAGTGTATAATTTCCTATAAAAAATAGAAGATTAATCCAAATTTTAAGATTTTCGTGTCCACCGCTTTTTCATTTAGAAGACCATTCTTGAAAACGGGAGATAATCCGTAAAAAACATTCATAGTAAAAGCATCATAACCGGCAGATATAGTTAAACCGTATTGTAATTTATTATAAGAAGATACTTTTCTGTACTTCATCAGATTACTATTAACATCTATATATTGAAAATTATTATCTAAATTATAAAGGAATTTAACACCCGTATAAATCCTCCAAAAATTATATTTTATAGCAGTAGATGTGCGCCATCTTATCTCAAAAGGAAACTCTAAATTATAGGATTTAAAAATGTTTTTAGAAGTTGTAATATCATTCGTAAAAACAGTAGTTCCGTCTACTTCATCTACTTTTAATTCATGGTTAAAAAAGTCATATCCAAGACCAATTCCTCCAGCGATAGCAATAGTACCGCTTTTATTCAAAATAATATCTTTTATAAAACCTCCAGATAATGCATATGAAAAGTTGCTTTTTGTAATTCCTGTAGGTTGATCATACAATTGACTATAAGAAACTGAAAAATAAATTTGATCATCTGCATACCTGTCTCCTAGACTCAAAGAATCTTTTTGAGCAAACGTTAAAAAGGGAATTACTAAAAAATATAAAAGAATAAATCGATTTCTCATAATATGAATAAAGAATATTAAAGATACAACAAATCACCTTTTGTAAGAAAGTTAAATTCAGTGCAAAAAAAAAGGATAATTCTTATGAATTATCCTTTTATATTATAGTATTAAAAATTGTTTATTCTGCTGCCTTTGAAGCAGAATAACTAATTTTCAATGCATTTACATCTCTTAGTTTCAATCTAATATCAATAATTGTACCTACATTAGATTCTTTATCAGCTTTAATAGAAGTTGTCATATATGGCACTTCAGCTTCAGAAACCTTAGATCTTTCGTTTATGATAAAAGCAGGTACATCATTTGCAGTTGCTATTTTATCATTCAACTGAATTCTATTATAAGCAGTACCGTGTCTTTTTGCATCCTTAGATTTTCCAATATAGATGGTACTCACCAAACTTTTGTGCTCTAGCTTTTTAACTTCTGTTGCATTTGGTAATCTTGGATTATCAATTTTTAATTCTGTTTCTCTCATTGTAGTAGTTACCATGAAAAAAAACAACAACATAAAAACGATGTCCGGTAAGGAAGCTGTATTTACCGCTGGCATTCCTTTTTTCTTTTTTCTAAATTTAGACATATAGCTGTATTTTAAAAATTAATTAGAAGATGTAGGCTCAGAATCTGAAATAATTTCTGGATAACTTGTCTTAATATCTTCAACTTTTTTCTTTAATTCTAGATTAGCTCTATCATCCTTATAAGAATCTTCTAACTCTGGAAAGGGAATTCCATAACGTTCTTTTGACAGCATGTTACGTAAATCAGAATACGCTCTAATCAACTCGTTTTGAACCTTCAAATAAGTACCATATTCCGTTCCTCTATCACTTTGCACAGAAATAATAGCCTTGTTTGGGTGATCTGAAGACTTTATACTTCTCTCGCCTTTGCAATAATTACAAGGACCAGTTGGCTCACCTTCATCTATTTTACCTTCACCACCTCCATTATCTATAAAAGCAATTGCGGCATCTTTAAGTTCATCAATATCCATTCTGCTTCCTTCTACTAGAAGTTCATTATTTCTATTAATATTTACCTCAAAAATGTTTTTTTCCTTTATAATTGGCGGTACGTAATCTTCTGGTGGTTTTTCCGACAACTTCTTAGAAACACCTGAATCTACATTCATCGTTGTAGTTACTAAAAAGAAGATTAATAACAAGAAGGCAATATCTGCCATAGAACCTGCATTAATTTCTGGATTCTCTCTTCTTGCCATAATATTATGATTTTATTAAACCTTTAACTAAATCTATAACGAAGAAAGTTAAACCTATTCCTCCTAGAATGATACTAAACCAGATACCGGCTCCTGTAAATTGATTTATCGAAGAACCTGCTTCTCCACCTTCTAATATATTATTTGCGTTATCAATAACAACATCACTGTCTGCCATAAAATAAGCTACTACAAATAATACACCTAAAGCGGTTATACCTAATAAGGTCTTTTTTAAGTTCTCTGGGTTTTTAAATAGACCTAATAATGATAACACAAGTGTTACAACTACTACTCCATATAATAAATACTGAGAAAAAGACACTAAAGGACTTACTACGCTATTTTGTACAGCCACGTCATTTTCTACAGCATCTTCCCCTGCCATAAGCACTCTTACAAGTAAGATGATACCTACAACAGCTATTGCCGTCACAATGTATGTGATAATTTTTGAAAATTTATTATCTTTCATAATAAAATTATTTTTTATACTTTACCAATAAATCTATCAACTGAATAGATGCATCTTCCATATTATTTACAATACTATCGATTTTAGAAACGATATAATTATAAAAAATTTGAAGAATAATTGCTACAACTAAACCAAATACAGTTGTTAACAAAGCTACTTTAATACCTACTGCTACTACTCCAGGAGAAATATCATTTGCTTGTGCAATTGCATCAAAGGCACCAATCATACCAATTACTGTACCCATGAAACCTAACATAGGAGCCAAAGCAATAAATAATGATAACCAAGAAACATTTTTCTCTAAAAGTCCCATTTGAACTCCACCGTAAGAAACAACTGCTTTTTCAGCATTTTCTACACCTTCGTCTACTCTGTCTAGACCTTGGTAAAAAATAGATGCTACAGGCCCTTTTGAGTTTCTACAAATTTCTTTAGCAGCCTCTACACCACCTGAACTTAAAGCTTCATCTACATCTGCTACTAATTTCTTAGTATTTGTAGTTGCTAAATTTAAATAAATAATTCTTTCAATTGCAATTGCTAAACCTAAAATTAAGGCTACTAAAACAATTCCCATAAATACTGGGCCACCTTCTATAAAACGAAGTTTTAATTCTTGGTGAAAAGTTCTTGATTCTGCTGCTTCCTGCGCAAAAGTTGATTGAATTGCTCCAAAAAACATGAATCCTGTTACAGATAGGACATTTACTACTTTTTTCATCTCTGTTGTTATTAATTTTGATAGTTAATAAGTTAAAAATCTTAATTTTTTTCAAATAAACAAAAAGTTCTTTAAACTCTAAAGTTTTTTGTAAAAGTAATCAATTTATTTATTTTTAATACATTGGCAAGTAACAAAAAAATTGTTGCTCCTCAAAAAATAAATAGGTCTATTTTATGTTAAAATAATATATATATTAATAAAATTATTTTTCACTAATTTCTCCTCGTAAAGATTTTTGAAAATAATTCTTAAAACTTTTATCTGTTAAATCTTCACTTAATAAATACATTAATTTTGCAATAGCAGATTCTGTAGTCATATCTATTCCGCTAATTACACCAATAGATTTCAAACCAACACTCGTATCATAGTGTCCAAGAATTACGCTACCACCAGAACATTGTGTAACATTTACTACTTTAATTTTATCCTGAATCGCCTTTTTTATTAAGTCTAAAAACCATGGTTTATTTGGTGCATTTCCAGCACCATATGTTTCTAAAACTACACCTTTTAAATTCTTAATATTCAAAATTGCTGCAACAACTATTTCTGTTATTCCGGGAAATAGCTTTAAAATAACTACATCTGTAACTAACTTTTTTCTAATAATTAATTGCTGATAAATAGGAATAGACTCCAATAATACATTTTCATTAAAATTTAAATGAACACCACTTTCTGCCAAGGCAGGATAATTTTTAGAAGCAAATGCTTCAAACTGTTCTGCGCTTATTTTAGTAGTTCTATTTGCTCTGTATAATTTATATTCAAAATATAAACAAACCTCAGATATTATTGGAATATTATTTCTCCTCGAAGCTGCAATTTCTATAGAAGTAATTAAATTTTCTTTAGCATCTGTTCTTAGATCTCCTATAGGCAATTGAGAGCCTGTAAAAATGATAGGTTTTTGTAAATTCTCTATCATAAAACTAATTGCAGATGAAGTATAGGCCATCGTATCTGAACCTGTTAAAATCACAAAACCATCAAAATTAGCATAATTTGTTTCTATAATTTCAACAATATTTATGTAGTACTCTGTATTCATGTTTGATGAATCTATCGGTTCATCAAAAGAAATACTTTCTATCTCACAATCTAACTGCTCTAACTCTGGTATTTTATCTATAATCCTGCTAAAATCAAATGCCTTTAAAGCACCTGTTTTATAGTCTTTAATCATTCCTATTGTACCTCCTGTATATACAATAAGAATATTGGGTTTATTTTCCATTTCGTTATTTTTCTACCTCAAAATTACAAAATGAAATACGTTATGGCATAAATTTATTAAACAAAAAAGAAAACAATTTTAAAACCTTAATTTTTGCAAAGAAAAGTCAACAACTCAAAAACTAGTATAGTGTCAAAAAAAACCTTTCTGATTTCTCAAAAAGGTTTTTTAATAAATACTTGGTTTATAAGTTTAGATCTTAGTCATTCAACTTTAACACCGCCATAAATGCTTCTTGTGGAATTTCCACATTCCCAACCTGACGCATTCTTTTCTTACCTTTCTTCTGCTTTTCTAACAACTTACGTTTTCTAGAAATATCTCCACCATAACATTTTGCTGTTACATCTTTACGCAGCGCTTTTGTTGTCTCACGTGCAATAATTTTTGCGCCAATTGCGGCTTGAATAGGAATATCAAACTGTTGTCTTGGCAGTAATTCTTTTAGTTTCTCTACAATTCTTTTACCAATTGAGTAGGCGTTATCTGCGTGTAATAGTGCAGAAAGTGCATCTACACCAGATCCATTTAATAAAAGATCTACTCTTACTAATTTAGATTCACGCATGCCAATTGGCGAATAATCGAAAGAGGCATATCCTTTAGATACTGTTTTTAAACGATCGTAAAAATCGAAGACAATTTCTGCCAAGGGCATGTCGAAGGTTAATTCTACTCTTTCTGTAGTTAAATAAGTCTGATTTGTAATTTCTCCACGTTTTTCGATACACAAGCTCATTACTTGTCCAACAAAATCTGCCTTTGTAATAATACTTGCTTTTATAAATGGCTCTTCTACTCTATCTAATCTTGACGGATCTGGTAAATCTGTAGGATTATTTAAGAGCAATATCTCATTCGGGTTTTTCTTAGTATATGCATGATAAGACACATTGGGAACCGTTGTAATAACGGTCATATTAAACTCACGTTCTAAACGTTCTTGAATAATTTCCATATGCAACATTCCTAAGAATCCGCATCTAAAACCAAAGCCTAAAGCTGCAGAACTTTCAGGTACAAAGACCAAAGAAGCATCATTTAATTGCAATTTCTCCATGGAGTATCGTAATTCTTCGTAATCTTCTGTATCCACAGGATAAATACCTGCAAAAACCATAGGTTTTACATCTTCAAAACCGTCAACAATTTCTGTTGTTGGGTTTTCTGCATCTGTAATAGTATCTCCTACTTTTACTTCTTTTGCGGTTTTAATCCCTGTAATTAAATAACCAACATCACCTGTATTTACTGACTTTTTTACAACTTGTTCTAATTTTAAAGTACCTACTTCATCTGCAAAATACTCATTGTCCGTTGCCAAAAACTTAATACGTTGTCCTTTTTTAATAGATCCGTTAAAAACTCTAAAATAGGTTTCAATTCCCCTATATGAATTATATACAGAATCAAAAATTAAGGCTTGTAAAGGCCCATCTGGATCTCCTTTAGGCGCAGGGATTCTAGCAATAATTGCTTCTAGAATATTTTCTACTCCAAAACCTGTTTTCCCGCTTGCATGAATTACGTCTTCCGCATTACAGCCTAATAAATCTACAATATCATCTGTTACTTCTTCTGGATTTGCCGAAGGTAAATCTACTTTATTCAGAATAGGTATAATTTCTAAATCGTTTTCTAAAGCCAAATACAAGTTAGAAATTGTTTGTGCTTGTATACTTTGCGCAGCATCAACAATTAACAAAGCTCCCTCACAAGCTGCAATAGAACGAGAAACTTCGTACGAGAAATCTACGTGTCCAGGAGTATCAATTAAATTTAAGATGTATTGTTCTCCATTATGCGTATAATCCATTTGAATGGCATGAGACTTTATGGTTATTCCGCGTTCGCGTTCTAAATCCATACTATCTAAGAGTTGATCTTTCTTTTCACGATCTGTTATAGTACCGGTATACTCTAGCAATCTGTCCGCCAAAGTACTTTTACCATGATCTATATGCGCAATAATACAAAAGTTTCTTATATTCTTCATACTTCGTTTTCTAACTACTTTCAGCTTACAAAGATATGCTATTTACAAACCTTGTCAAATAAAAAGCGTACAATGAAACATATTATTAAAATTCTATTTTTTTCAACAAACTCTTTAAATTAAATAATTTTTAAATATTCCTTTTATTCCTTACAATTAATCAATAAATTTAAATCTAAAATTGACTAAATATTGCTATTATGGACAGAATAAATTAGTATATTTCTTGTATTCTTTGGCCTATTAAATAAAATCCAATCTTTATTATATCTAAAAACGCATCTAATGTTTAAAACAAAACAAGATTTTATTAAAAAAATACATTTACTTATTTCTATATGTATTGTAGTTCCTGTTGCATTTTTCTACGGATTTAATCCTGATTTCCAATTCGACATCCAGCTTCAAACAATAGACGAACACAACTTCTTTAAAGCAATTATGGGTATCTATTTAGGATTTTCTTTTCTTTGGCTATTAGGTCTCTTCAAACGCAATTATTTAAGAATGGCTATTGTTACTAATATCATCTTTATGATGGGTCTTAGCACTGGAAGAATTTTAAGTTTCTTCCTAGACGGCAGACCAACTTTTGGATATCAATTAGGAACTTTTGCAGAACTTTTTTTAGGATGCTACGGAATTTGGGTTCTGACCAATAAAAACACTAATTTTGCAAAAAAATAATTCACTTTGGTAAAAATAGGCAATATAGAACTTCCCGATTTCCCTCTTTTATTAGCACCTATGGAAGATGTTTCAGATCCACCGTTTAGAGCGCTATGTAAAGAAAATGGTGCAGATGTTGTGTATACAGAATTTATTTCTTCAGAAGGTCTAATTCGTGATGCTGCAAAAAGTGTTATGAAATTGGATATTTATGAAAAAGAAAGACCTGTAGGAATTCAGATTTTTGGAGCGAATTTAGAATCGATGCTAAGAACGGTAGAGATTGTAGAGAAATCGAATCCAGATATTATTGATATTAATTTTGGATGCCCTGTTAAGAAGGTAGTTTCGAAAGGCGCTGGTGCTGGAATCTTAAAAGATATAGATTTGATGGTTTCACTTACAGAATCCATGGTAAAACACACAAATTTACCAATAACAGTAAAAACGCGTTTAGGTTGGGACCATGATTCTATTAGAATTGTTGAAGTTGCAGAGCGTCTGCAAGACGTTGGCTGTGCAGCAATTTCTATTCATGGAAGAACGCGCGCTCAAATGTATAAAGGTGAGGCAGATTGGAGACCGATTGCAGAAGTAAAAAATAATCAAAGAATGCACATCCCTGTGTTTGGAAATGGAGATATTACTACGCCAGAAAAAGCAATGGAAATGCGAGATTCTTATGGGTTAGATGGCGCAATGATTGGTAGAGCTGCTATTGGTTATCCTTGGTTTTTTAATGAGGTAAAACATTATTTTAAAACAGGAACCTATTTAGGAAAACCAACCATTGCACAGCGTGTAGAAATGGCAAGAAGACATTTACAAATGGCTATTGATTGGAAAGGCCCTGTTTTAGGTGTTTTTGAAACCAGAAGACATTATACTAATTATTTTAAAGGGATTCCGCATTTTAAAGAATATAGAATGAAAATGGTAACTTCTGATGATGCGGCTAGTGTTTTTAATGCCTTCGATGAAGTAGAAGCTAAATTTGGGAACATGGTTATTCCACAAGAATATTAGTCTATAAATTCTTCAGAAATTCTACTACTGGCAATTTTAGCTGCTATAAAACCTAGAATTATAATTGTGAAAAATACAATTAACAAATTTGTCATTCTAAATTCTACAGGATATGCTAGGTTTGGAACAATCATAAAAATTTCGAATTTCTTTTGAAGAAATACCAATGCCACACCAAGGAGCAAACCAATGCACATTCCTAAAAAGGTAAGCATAAAACCTTGAATAATAAATATTCTTTTAATTTCTTTAATAGTTGCTCCTAAATTAAAAAGTGTTTTTAGATTGGCTTTTTTATCAATAATCATCATAATTATTGCGCCAATAACATTGAATAAAGCTATTATAACGATAAGTGTAAAGATTAAATAGGATACAAAATTTTCTGTGTTTATTACTTTATAAAAAACTTCGTTTAGTTGTTCTTTCGTTTGCACTTTAAAATCACTTCCTAATGTATCCCTTAACACAAATGCAACTTCATCTGAAGTTTGACTATTCTCTAATTTTAACTCAATTGCTGTAACTTGATTTTCTTTAAAACGCAATAACTCTCTAGCCTTCTCTATTGACGTGTAAACAAACTTACCCTCAAACTCCTCTGTACCTGAGTAGATACCAACAATCTGTGTATCAATTTCATAAAAAGGTCTTCTAGGGTTTATAAAACCTTTGCCTGATTTAGGTATCATTATTTTTAAAGGCATGCCAAAGTTTGAAATACCCAAAGAAAGTTTATTGGAAATTCCCCTTCCTATTACTGCTGTATTACTATAATCTTTTTGCAACCAAGTACCTATGTTTAAAGAGGACTCTATATTAGATATTTTTGTATAATTTTCTTCAACCCCTTTTACAAAGGCAATTTCTGTTTTCTCATTATATTCTAAGAAAACGCGTTCTTCAATAACCTTTGAAATTACATTAATGGAAGTATTTACATTTAATGTTTGTTGCAAGTCTTCTGTAACTAAAAAAGATTTACCAATAGAAGTTGTGATTTTAATATCGGGATCTGATACATCTAATAAATTATAGCTAAATGTTCTAAGTCCAGAAAAACCTGATAAAATTATAAACAAAGCTAAAGAGCCAATTATTACTCCAAAAGAAGCAATTATAGTGATAATGTTTATTGCATTATTACTTGTTTTAGAAAACAAGTATCTTTTAGCTATGTAGTGTGGAAAACTCAAATAGAGAATTTAAATTTATTTTTTTTGACGTCTTACCAAAACATCCGGATTCTTTATGGGATCTGCATCATTCCCTTTTAATGACTTATCTATTTCTTCTATATAATCTAAAGTATCATCACCAAAAAATAATAACTCTGGCATTCTTCTTAACTGATTGCGCGTTCTTTTTGCCATTTCATGGCGAATTAACGGCGTATTCGATTGAATTCCTTCTACTATTTCATCTCTATTTTCTGAAGGAAAAATACTTAAGTAAACCTTTGCTACTCCTAAATCTGAAGTAACATGTACTTTAGATACAGATATAATTATTCCTTTCATACCATCTTGCGCTGCTTTCTGCAACACATCTACCAAATCTTTTTGTAAAACTCCTGCAATTTTACGCTGTCTGTTTGTTTCTTCCATAGTGCAAATTTACAATATTTTTATGGAGTATAAATCTTATTTCATATTGCAAACATTGAAAATAAAACACCCTTATTTATAGAAAAACCTCAAAACATTGCTGTTTTGAGGTTTTATTATTTTAATTACTGTAGCCTTTAATCCGCTAAAATAATAGCTTTATTATCTTTCAACTCTAAAGTTCCAGATTTAATATCTAAAGTTAAAACTTTAGCATCATCTGCATGCTGTTTTAATTGTGCATGCAAATCATCAAATACTAAATGATCTTGACCATGCACATGAATCTTTATTTGTCCCTCTTTTAAGTTAGAAACTATAGGTGCGTGATTGTTTAATATTTGAAACGAACCTTGTATTCCTGGTGCTGAAAACAAATCAACTTCTGAAGAAAACAAAATTGCCTCTGGTGTTACGATTTCTAAAAACATAATTTTATATTTTTTAGCTATTGGTTACTCGTTATTAGTGAAAAACTAACAAATTTAACCTCCAACTGTTTATGCTTCCGCTAACATTTTTTCTCCAGCATCAATTGCGTCTTGAATTGACCCTCTTAAGTTAAATGCAGCTTCAGGATATTTATCTAATTCACCGTCCATAATCATATTAAAACCCTTAATAGTATCTTTAATGTCTACTAAAACACCTGGTATACCTGTAAATTGTTCTGCAACGTGAAAAGGTTGAGATAAGAAACGTTGAACACGTCTTGCTCTGTGTACTACTAATTTATCTTCTTCAGATAATTCTTCCATACCAAGAATAGCAATAATATCTTGTAATTCTTTATATCGTTGTAAAATTTCTTTTACTGCGGTTGCCGTATTATAGTGTTCATCACCTAAGATAGCTGCAGATAGAATCCTAGAAGTAGAATCTAAAGGATCTACTGCTGGGTAAATACCTAATTCAGCAATTTTACGAGACAATACAGTTGTAGCATCTAAATGCGCAAAAGTTGTAGCTGGTGCTGGATCTGTTAAATCATCTGCAG
>CAJXAS010000013.1 GCA_913050305.1 uncultured Polaribacter sp.
TGCGTATTAACGCTGCAGCTCGTTTACATGGAATGTCTTACTCTCAGTTTATGGGGAAAGTGAAAGCTAATAGTATCGAACTAAACCGTAAGGTTTTAGCTGATTTAGCTGTAAACAACCCAGACGCTTTTAAGGCAGTTGTAGAGAAAATTAAATAAATATAAATTACTTGCTTATAATAAAAACCCAAACGTCTTTTCGTTTGGGTTTTTTTATTACTTTTATTATCTAAAATAACCCTACAAAATTTATAAGAATGAAATTACATCTATCACTATTTACTGCAATGCTATGTATATCAATTTCTTTTGCACAAAAACCAAAGGATACCAGAGACATTTCTATAAAAGAAGGGTTTGATAAACTGTATAGAGTATCTACCAATTATAAAGGCTACAAAGTAATTAACAAGGAAAATTTTTTAGATTTAAAACAGCAAGTTTTAGATTCTTTAAAAGCATCTCAAAATCTATTAGTAGAAAAAAACAACCTACTTACAGCGTCAAACTTAGATACTAAAAAAAATGAGGATTTACTTATCCTAACTAAATTAACATTGGAGACTTCTCTAAAAAAAGAAAATTCTATCTCTTTATTTGGAATACAATTAAGTAAGTTTATTTACAATCTTCTTTTATGGGCTTTAATTTCAATATTACTAGTTCTAGTAATTTATTTAAGTTTTAAGTTTCAAAAAAACAACTTTCTTACAAAAAAAGCAACTCAAAATTTAAAGAATGTTGAACATGAATATGAACAATACAGAAAAAAAGCTTTAGAAAGAGAACAAAAATTAAGAAGAACCTTACAAGATGAAATAAATAAACAGCGAAATTCATAAACTAGACTTGTATATCTTGCCGTAAAATAACTATTATTTAATTATTTAATACTTCTATTAAACTTACATTAATAATCACTAGCGATTCTTTTAGTCAAAAAAAAAATTGTAATTTTATAGACGAACCATCTAATTACAAAGATTGAATATACTACATATAAGTGCGGAATGTTTTCCGATAGCTAAGGTTGGTGGACTTGCAGATGTTGTTGGCGCCTTGCCTAAATATCAAAAAGATTTAGGTACTACCGCTAATGTGGTAATGCCGTTTTACCATAATAAATTTACGCAAAGTAATACCTTTGAAGAAGTTCATGCAAACTATATTGCTCTTGGGCATCAATACTATGATTTTAAAGTTCTTAAACTAACAAGTAACCCACTTGGGTTTGATCTTTTTTGTATTGATATTCCAGATTTATTATATAAAGAGTATGTTTACTCTAGTGATGATACAGAGCGCTTTTTAGCTTTTCAAATTGCTACTTTAGATTGGATTTTAACTTTTGAAAAAAAACCAAATATTATCCATACACATGATCATCACACAGGGCTAATTCCATTTATGATGTCTCAGAGTTTTAAATATAAATCTTTGAAAAATATTCCAACAGTTTTAACCATTCACAATGCACAATACCAGGGTTGGTTTTCTCATGAAAAAGTGAATTTAATTCCGCCTTTTAATATAGATAATGTTGGTTTATTAGATTGGGACGGAAATATAAATTCTTTAGCAACTGCTATAAAGTGTGCTTGGAAAGTTACAACCGTTTCTCCGTCTTACATGGAAGAGCTAAAAATAAAAGCAAACGGGTTAGAAGACCTATTAAATCATGAAAGCTCAAAATGCATTGGTATCTTAAACGGCATCGATTGGAGTGTTTGGAATCCTAAAACAGATGAAAAACTTGTTAAAAATTATGATCAATCTAATGTAAAATCTGGTAAAAGTGGTAATAAAAAGTGGTTGTGTAAAGCGTATAATTTAGATGTTAAAAAACCACTTTTTGTATTTATAGGAAGGCTAGTAGGTGAAAAAGGAGCAGATTTATTCCCTGAAATTTTTAAAGAAGCATTAGCCGAAAATAATATTTCTATTCTTTTACTGGGCTCTGGACACGAAAAAACTGAGAAAGCGCTGACTACAATACCTCAAGAAAATTTTAATACGTTTATAGGATATGATGAAAAACTGGCACATATTATGTACGCCGGTGCAGACTTCTTATTAATGCCTTCTCGCGTAGAACCTTGTGGTTTAAACCAGATGTATTCTTTGCGTTATGGTACCGTGCCAATTGTAAATGCTATTGGTGGTTTAAAAGACACCATTATAGACATCAGCAAAGAAAATGGTTTTGGAGTTGTTCATCACGGAGTTACAGTAGAAAAAGTAACCGCAGCAATTGCCAAAGCATCAATTTATTTCAACCAAAAGGAATTCAAAACAAATCTTAAAAACATAATGCAGATAGACCATTCTTGGGGTAATTCTGCAAAAGCATACGTAAACTTATATAAATCTCTAAAGAATTAACTATGATAAATGATCAAGTACTAGGTATTATTTTAGGTGGAGGACAAGGTTCTAGACTTTACCCATTAACAAAAGACAGATCTAAACCAGCAGTTCCTATTGCAGGGAAATATAGATTGGTAGATATTCCTATTTCTAACTGTATTAATTCAGACATTAAAAGAATGTATGTATTAACACAATTTAATTCTGCTTCTTTAAATGCACATATAAAAAACACCTATCATTTTAGTTTCTTTAGCGCTGCATTCGTAGATGTTTTAGCTGCAGAGCAAACAATGCAGAGCAATAAATGGTTTCAAGGAACCGCAGATGCAGTAAGACAAAGTATGCATCATTTTTTAGCAAATGATTTTGAATATGCTTTAATCTTGTCTGGAGATCAGCTGTACAATATGGATTTTAAGGATATGATTCAAAAACATAAGGAAAGTGGTGCTAAAATTTCTATAGCAACCTACCCTGTAAATGCTAAGGATGCAACATCATTTGGTCTTTTAAAAACTAATAATGATAACACAATTACCTCGTTTATAGAAAAACCTGCTTCAGAATTATTGCCAGATTGGACTTCAGAAGTAAGTGCAGAAATGAAAAGTGAAGGTAGAAATTATCTTGCCTCAATGGGAATTTACATCTTTAACCGTGATTTATTGATTGAATTGATGGCGAACCCAGATACGATTGATTTCGGTAAAGAAATTATACCACAGGCCATTGGAGAGCATAAAACAATGAGTTACCCATATGAAGGCTACTGGACTGATATTGGGAATATAGATTCTTTCTTTGAGGCAAACTTAGGTTTAACAGATGATTTACCAAAATTTAATTTATATGATGAAAATAGAGTGTATACAAGAGCTCGTATTTTACCTACTTCAAAATTTACAAATACCATATTAAATAAAACAGTTATTGCAGATGGTTGTATTATAAATGCGGAAAAAATTGAAAGATCCGTTATAGGTATTCGTTCAAGAATAGGTAAAGAAACTATTGTTACTAAAACTTATATGATGGGTAATGATGATTATGAATCCTTAGATGAAATAAAAAATAAAAGTATAGATATTCAGCTTGGTATTGGAGATCGATGTTTTATTAATAATTGTATTATTGATAAAAACTGTAGAATTGGAGACGATTCTAGAATTAATGGAGGTTTACATTTAAAAGATATTGAAACAGACACTTACCTAGTAAAGGACGGTATTGTTGTTATCAAAAAAGGAGCAGTAATTCCTAAAGGAACTGTAATTTAAAAATATTTAAATTAAAACCATTAAATGTCTAAAGTTATAGCGCATAGTTTATTCTCAGATTTTGATATTAGCCTTTTTAAAGGTGGTAAACATTATAAATTATATGAAAAATTCGGCTCTCATATCATCACAAAAGATGGTATAGAAGGTACTTATTTTGCAGTTTGGGCGCCTAATGCCAAAGAAGTTTCTGTAATTGGAGATTTTAATTATTGGAATGACAAAGAACACCAACTTAATGTAAGATGGGATTCTAGCGGTATTTGGGAAGGTTTTATTCCGTATGCAGGAAAAGGAAATACCTACAAATACAAAATAAAAAGTACAGATACGGTTACAGAAAAAGCAGATCCTTATGCACGTAGATGCGAACATCCGCCAAAAACGGCTTCTATAGTTTGGGAGGATAACTATTCTTGGAAGGATAAAAAATGGATGAAAGCTCGTAAAAAGCACAATGCTTTAAATGCTCCATATTCCGTTTATGAAGTTCATTTAGGTTCTTGGAAACAAAAAGTAGCAGAAAACAGGTTTATGAGTTACACCGAATTAGCTGATGAACTTGTAGATTATGTTGCAGAAATGAATTTTACACATGTAGAATTAATGCCAATAATGGAGTTTCCGTATGACCCAAGTTGGGGGTATCAATTAACAGGTTACTTCGCTCCTACTTCTAGATTTGGCTACCCAGATGAATTTAAGTTTTTAGTAGATAAGTTTCACGAAAAAGGAATTGGCGTGCTATTAGATTGGGTACCTTCTCACTTCCCTTCAGATGCACACGGCTTGGGTAATTTTGATGGATCTAGCTTATATGAGCATCCAGACCCTAAAAAAGGATATCATCAAGACTGGAAAAGTCTTATTTTTAATTATGGTAGAAATGAGGTTAAATCGTTTTTAATAAGTAATGCTATCTTTTGGTTAGAACAATACCATGCCGATGGTTTAAGAGTAGACGCTGTTGCCTCTATGTTATTTTTAGATTATTCTAGAAAAGATGGTGAATGGGAACCAAATGAGTTTGGTGGTAGAGAAAATTTAGATGCTATTGCTTTTTTAAAAGAAATGAATATTGCTGTCTATGAAAATTTCCCAGATGTACAGACCATAGCAGAAGAATCTACTTCTTTTCCGAAAGTATCTAGCCCTGTGTTTTCTGACGGATTAGGATTTGGAATGAAATGGATGATGGGTTGGATGCATGACTCTTTAGATTACTTTGCAAAAGATACTGTCTATAGAAAACACCACCAAAATGATTTAACATTTAGTTTAAACTATGCCTTTACAGAAAATTTTATGCTACCGTTGTCTCATGATGAAGTAGTGTATGGTAAAAAATCTATTTTAAGTAAAATGCCAGGGGATGAATGGCAAAAATTTGCAAATTTACGTTTGTTATATAGTTTTATGTATACACATCCTGGAGCAAAATTATTGTTTCAAGGGTCAGAATTTGGACAGAGCTCTGAATGGAATTTTCAACAAAGTTTAGACTGGCATCTATTAGAGCATAATATGCATAAAGGCGCACAAGATGTAGTAAAAGATTTAAACAAATTTTATAAAGAGGAAACTGCATTGCACGAAAAACAATTCTCCCCTGAAGGTTTTGAATGGATAGACCATGGTGATCATGAGAATTCTATTATTAGCTATATAAGAAAAGGAGACCAAGAAAAAGAGAATCTAGTTGTTGTCTTAAACTTGACGCAAACACCTCAAAAGAATTATAGAATTGGTTTGCCTAAAAAAGGAACTCTAAAAGAAATTTTTAATAGTGATGCTTTAAAATATAATGGTACCGGAAATTTTACAAATACAAAACTTACTTCTGATAGAAAGACATGGAACAACAGAGAGAATTCAATAGTATTAGAACTACCGCCATTAGGTATGGTTGCGTTTAAATATAAATAACTTTAAGACAGTTCTCTTTTTTTATTAGACTATTATTTTGATAAAAAAAGAGAACTTATTTTTTGGACTTCATAATAAAAGAGACCAATTTCAAGACTTTAAAAAATCTCCTAATCCTTTTGTATAAAAAATCATATTCGTCTATCAATTAATTAAATAAGTACTGTTTTTAGTTTTAAAATAGACGAATACGTTATCGTAAAAAAAGAATTTTAAACAATTTTATTGTATCAATTTTTGCGATTTTTGCACATGATAATAAACAACCAAAAAAATGATTGTTAACACAGAACTAGAACAAAAAGGGAATTTATTTCCTTCAAAAATAATACATTATAAGAAAGATGTAGATACTTTACATTTTTCTACAAAAAATGGGGTTGCTCTTCAAGTAACCGTAGTTAGAGATAGTGTTATCCGTTTTAGATATAGTACTACTGGTAAATTTGAAAATGATTTTTCTTACGGAGTTACCATACATGCAAGCAGAGGGTATAGCTTTTTAGATGTAACAGAAGACGAAACACATTATAGTATAACAACCTCTAAGTTAATTTGTAAAGTAGAAAAACAAAGTTTGCAGGTAAGTTTATTTGATGCTATTGACAATAAATTAATTAATGAAGACGAAATTGGTTTTCACTGGGAAGAATGTTACCAACATGGTGGTGATATTGTAAAAATGAGTAAAACTTGCCAAAAATCAGAGAGTTTTTATGGTCTTGGAGACAAGCCTGTAGATGTAAACTTGAAAGGGAAACGTTTCGAAAACTGGGCAACAGATTCTTATGCTTTTGGTAAAAATACAGATCCTATCTATAAGGCAATTCCTTTTTATACTGCAATACAAGACAATAAAGCTTACGGTATTTTCTTTGACAATACTTTTAAAACTTCTTTTGATTTTGCTCAAGAAAGAAGAAATGTAACTAGTTTTTGGGCACAGGGTGGAGAAATGAATTATTACTTCATTTATGGACCACAAATGGAAGATGTTGTTAAAAACTACACAGATTTAACAGGTAAACCACACGCTTTACCTCCGCTGTGGGCTTTAGGTTTTCATCAGTGTAAATGGTCTTATTATCCCGAAGCTAACGTTAAAGAAGTTACCAACACGTTTAGAGACCTGAAAATTCCTTGTGATGCTATTTATTTAGACATCGATTATATGGATGGATTCCGTTGTTTTACATGGGATAAAAATCATTTTCCAGACCCTAAACGTATGGTTAAAGAACTAGAAGATGATGGCTTTAAGACTGTTGTTATTATAGATCCAGGAATTAAAATAGATCTAGAATATGATGTTTTTAAAGAAGCTTTAGATAAGGATTATTTCTGTAAACGCGCAGATGGCCCTTATATGAAAGGTAAAGTTTGGCCGGGAGAATGTTATTTTCCTGACTATACGAAACCGGAAGTTAGAGAATGGTGGTCTGGCTTGTTTAAAGAATTAATTGAAGATATTGGAGTAAAAGGTGTTTGGAATGACATGAACGAACCTGCCGTAATGGACGTTCCTAATAAATCTTTTCCAGATGATGTGCGTCATGATTATGATGGAAATCCTTGTTCACATAGAAAAGCACATAATATTTACGGAACACAAATGGCACGCGCCACCTACCACGGTTTAAAGAAATATGCATATCCGAAAAGGCCTTTTGTAATTACAAGATCTGCTTATTCTGGTGCACAACGTTATACCTCTACTTGGATGGGAGATAACATAGCATCTTGGGAGCATTTAGCAATAGCAAACAACCAAGCACAAAGAATGGCAATGTCTGGTTTCTCTTTTGCAGGTTCTGATATTGGTGGTTTTGCAGAACAGCCACAAGGAGAATTATTTGCTCGTTGGATTCAATTAGGTGTATTTCATGCCTTTTGTAGGGTACATTCATCTGGAGATCATGGAGCGCAAGAACCTTGGGTTTTTGGTGAAGAAATTACAGATATTGTAAGAAAATTCGTAGAATTACGATACCAACTTTTACCATACTTATATACTTCTTTTTGGAAGTATATAAATGACGGTACTCCAATATTAAAATCTTTAGTTTTATACGATCAAGAAGATATAGCTACACATTATAGAAGTGATGAGTTTATATATGGAGAACAAATTTTAGTTTGTCCAATACAAGAACCAAATGCTAAAGGAAGACGAATGTACATTCCTCGCGGTAAATGGTATAATTTCTGGACAGATGAGCTTGTTGAAGGAGGTAAAGAAATGTGGGTAGATGCAGATTTAGATAGCATGCCAATGTTTATTAAAGAAGGTGCCGTAATACCTAAATACCCTGTTCAGCAATATGTTGGTGAAAAGAAATTTGATAAAATTACTTTAGATGTTTATTATAAAAAAGGGAAAGAATCCTCTAAATTATATGATGATGCACATGACGGATATGATTACAAAAAAGGGAGATTTAGTTTAAGAACTTTTAAAGTAACGGGAAAGAAAAAAGAATTAATTATACAACAACACAAACGTGGGGAGTTTAGTGCAGACTACAATAAATTTAATATGGTATTCCATAATTTACCATTTGCAATTACATCTATTCAAATAGACAATGTAGAAATTAAATTAGAGAATGTAAATACTGCTAAAACACAAGCTATAACCATAGATAAAGAATTTACAGAATTACATTTATTTGGAAAATAAAAAAATTATTTAAACAATAAAAAGCCTTAGAATAAATTCTAAGGCTTTTTATATTTATAGCGAAAATGGTTTATATCCCGTCATTCAAACTTTTTAATTTCTCTGTATTTTCGGCCAACATTAACTCATCTATAATTTTTTGAATATCACCATTTAAAATATTAGGTAAATCATACAATGACAGCCCAATTCTGTGGTCTGTAACTCTACCTTGCGCATAATTATAAGTTCTAATCTTAGCACTTCTATCTCCAGAAGAAACCATAGAACCACGCTTTAAAGCGTCTTCTGCATTTTTCTTTGCCAACTCCATGTCGTACAAACGAGAACGAAGTACTTTAAAGGCTTTTTCCTTGTTTTTATGCTGCGATTTCTGATCTTGACACTGAGCAACCAAACCTGTTGGAATGTGCGTTAAACGCACTGCAGAATAGGTTGTGTTTACAGATTGCCCTCCTGGACCTGAAGAACAGAAAAAATCGATTCTTACTTCTTTTGGGTTAATCTCTACATCAAACTCTTCAGCCTCTGGAAAAACCATACAAGTTGCTGCAGAAGTATGCACACGACCTTGTGTTTCTGTTTGAGGAACACGTTGCACACGGTGCACACCAGCCTCAAATTTTAATGTTCCATATACATCTGGGCCATTCACTTCAAACTGAATTTCTTTAAAACCCCCATTGGTTCCCTCAGAATAATCTACCGTAGAAACTTTCCAACCTCTACCTTCACAATATTTAGAATACATTCTAAATAAATCTCCTGCAAAAATACTTGCTTCATCTCCACCAGTTCCTGCACGTAATTCTACTACTGCATTTTTAGAATCTTCTGGATCTGTTGGAATTAATAAAAACCTAATCTCATCTTCTAAAAAAGGGATTCTAGTATTGGCTTCATCAATTTCCATCTTTGCCATCTCGTTCATCTCTGCATCAGAACCATCAGCAAGAATTTCTTTTGCTTCTTCGATGTTATTTGTTAAAGCTTGATATTCATCACCCTTTACAACAACACTTCCTAAATCTTTATATTCTTTCATCAATTGCGCATAACGCTTCTGATCCATGATAATTTCTGGCTGAATAATTAAATCAGAAACCTCATCATAACGTTGTTTAACAATTCTTAATTTATCTAACATTTGTTGCTCTTTTCTTGGAATGCGAATTTACAATTTTTATAGGAAAGTTAAATAGTTCGTTTTGAGTATATTTTATATCCTTTGATAAGGCTTTCAAAACTAAATTTTTCTAATACTCAAAAACTCCAAATTCACTCGTAATCGTTAATTTTTTAGTTAGGTTCTGATTTTCATCAGCGTTAAAAGCTGCTACCTTACCCACAATTTTAGCGTCTACATTAAATGATTTAGAAATTGCAATAATTTCTTTTGCTACTTCTGGAGAAACGTATATCTCCATTCTATGGCCGCAGTTAAATACTTGATACATTTCTTTCCAATCTGTATTCGATTGTTCTTGTATTAATTTAAATAATGGCGGTACTTCAAACATATTGTCTTTTACAATGTGTAAATCATCAACAAAATGTAATATTTTAGTTTGTGCACCCCCAGAACAATGAATCATTCCGTGAATGGTATCTGAATTAAATTTTGATAAAATTTCTTTGATAATTGGCGCATATGTTCTTGTTGGAGACAAAACTAACTTACCAGCATTAATGGGAGAATTAATTACCTCATCTGTCAATTTTGTATTCCCAGAATACACCAATTCTTCAGGCACTTCAGCATCAAAACTTTCTGGGTATTTTTCTGCTAAATATTTATGAAAAACATCATGTCTTGCCGAAGTTAATCCATTAGAACCCATCCCTCCATTATACTCTGTCTCATAACTTGCTTGCCCAAAAGATTCTAAACCAACAATTACATCGCCTACACTTATATTTGCATTGTCTATAACATCCGAACGTTTTAAACGTGCCGTTACCGTAGAGTCTACAATAATTGTTCTTACTAAATCACCAACATCTGCTGTTTCACCTCCTGTAGAATGTATTGTAACACCAAAACCTTTTAAATCTTCGATTAATTCTTCAGTTCCGTTTATAATTGCTGATAAAACTTCACCAGGAATTTTACTTTTATTACGACCTATTGTAGAAGACAGCATAATATTATCTGTTGCACCAACACATAATAGATCATCAATATTCATAATTAACGCATCTTGTGCAATGCCTTTCCAAACAGAAATATCTCCTGTTTCTTTCCAATACATATAAGCTAAAGAAGATTTTGTTCCAGCACCATCTGCGTGCATGATCAAACAATAATCTGCATCATTTGTTAAATAATCGGGTACAATTTTACAGAATGCCTTTGGAAACAAACCTTTGTCTATATTCTTAATTGCGTTGTGTACATCTTCTTTAGATGCAGAAACACCCCTTTGTGCGTACCTTTTAGAAACTTCTTGACTCATATTGTTGTGTTGTGTGCTGCAAATTTAGTCTTTTACATAAAAAATCCTATCGAAAAGTAGGATGTTTTTATGATTACTTTGTAAACAATAATTCTCTATATTTTGTTAGCGGCCACAAATTATCATCAACCATCGTTTCTAGCTTATCGCAATGATATCTAATTTGCTCAAAAAATGGTTTTACTTTGCTACAATATTCTTCCGCAGATTTTAAACCACTATGCTTGTTCGCTTTTGCTCGCTGCGCTTCCATTTTAATTACTAATGAATTAATTTCTGTAATATGATTGGAAATTATCATAATTAATTCTATTTGCTCTTTGGCAATGTTCTTGTATTCTCCGCCAAAAATTTCCTTTAAATTCTTAGTGTTTTCTAATAGTGTATTTTGATAAATAATTGCAGTTGGAACTACATGATTTCTAGAAATATCTCCTAAAACTCTGCTTTCTATTTGCAAACGCTTTGTATATTCTTCTAGTTTAATTTCGTAACGAGCTTCAATCTCTATCTTATTCATTACACCCATTTCTTGATATAAGGCTATCCCTTTTTTCGAAATCAAAGCCTTTAAAGCTTCTGGCGCAGTTTTATTATTACTTAAACCTCTTTTCTTAGCTTCTTTTTCCCAAGCTTCGGTATAACCATCTCCATCAAATCTAATTTTCTTAGATGCTTTAATGTATTCTCTTAATACATTAAAAACAGCTTCATCTTTTTTAAGGTTGTTGCTATCTATCAGTTTATCTACATCTACCTTAAACTCTTTTAATTGTTTTGCAACAATAGTATTTAATACCGTCATTGGTCCTGCACAATTTGCAGAAGAACCAACTGCTCTAAATTCAAATTTATTACCTGTAAATGCAAAGGGAGAAGTTCTATTAATGTCTGTATTGTCTAGTAATATTTCAGGAATTTTACCAATGATATTTAGTTTTAAATCTGTTTTTTCTTTTGGTGACAATTTTCCTTTAGTTACATTTTCTAGTTCATCTAAAACCTCAGAAAGTTGATTACCAATAAAGACTGAAATAATTGCCGGTGGCGCTTCATTTGCACCCAATCTATAATCATTACTTGCAGAAACAATAGACGCCCTTAATAGTTCTTCATTTTCATAAACTGCTTTTATGGTATTCACAAAAAAGGTTAAGAATTGCAAGTTCTTCATTGGAGTTTTACCAGGACTTAATAAATTAGTACCATTCTCTAAAGACAAAGACCAATTGTTATGTTTCGCAGAACCATTTATACTTGCAAATGGCTTTTCATGGAATAACACTTTAAAACTATGTCTTTTAGCTACTTTATGCATCACATCCATCAATAAAGAATTATGATCTACAGCTAAGTTTACCTCTTCAAAAATAGGCGCAACTTCAAATTGATTTGGTGCAACTTCATTATGTCTTGTTTTGACAGGAATTCCTAAAAGCATACATTCTTCTTCTAACTCTTGCATGAAACTCATTGCTCTTGCAGGGATTATTCCAAAATAATGATCATCTAATTGTTGCCCTTTTGCTGAAGAATGCCCTAATAAAGTTCTACCTGTTAACTGAATATCTGGCCTAGAAATTGCCAATGCATCGTCTATTAAAAAGAATTCTTGCTCCCAACCTAAAGTAGCATTTACTTTACTTATGTTTTTATCAAAATACTTACATACTGCCGTGGCATGGGTATCTATTGCTTGTAATGCCTTTAACAATGGTGTTTTATTATCTAAAGCTTCTCCCGTATACGCAACAAAAATTGTTGGAATACAAAGTGTTCTCTCATAAATAAACGCTGGTGACGTTGGGTCCCAAGCCGTAAAGCCTCTTGCCTCAAATGTATTCCTAATACCTCCACTAGGAAAACTAGATGCATCTGGTTCTTGCTGTACAAGTTGCTCACCATCAAATTTCTCCATGGCTAAACTACCATTAATAGACTCAAAAAAAGCATCATGCTTTTCTGCTGTTGCTCCTGTTAATGGCTGAAACCAATGTGTATAATGCGTGGCACCTTTAGATAAGGCCCAATCTTTCATACTTACTGCTACCTGATCTGCAATTTTACGATCTATCCTCGTGCCGTGTTCAATTGCATTCATTACACTTTCAAAAGCTGTACGTGTTAAATACTGCTGCATGGCGTACTTATTAAATACATTTTGTCCAAAAAGTGTTGACCTTTTTTCGGTCTGATTCACCACAACTGGTTTTCTTTGTAATGCTTCTTGTAAAGCATTGAATCTAATAATTGACATATTGTTAGTTTTATGTGTATTTTTTTTACTTTTAAATAAATCACCCCTACTAAAATTAGGGATAAAATTATTTTCTTGTAAAATTAAACATTTTACCCCTATATTTTTTGATATGTAGGTATTTTATTTCATTTTTGCATTATTAAAATCATAGAAACAATTATTATGGCAAAAATCAAGTTAGAATACATTTGGTTAGATGGATACAAACCAACTCAAAACTTAAGAAGTAAAACAAAAGTTGAAGAACACGAAAACTTCCAAGGAACTGTTGAAGAGTTAGGACTTTGGTCTTTTGATGGTTCTTCTACGAAACAAGCTTCTGGAGGAGCATCTGACTGTATTTTAAAGCCAGTAGCTGTTTATCCAGACCCTAAAAGAATAAATGGGTATTTAGTAATGACTGAGGTTATGAATGCTGACGGAACTCCGCACATTTCTAATGCAAGAGCTACTATTGAAGACGATGATAATGATTTCTGGTTCGGATTTGAACAAGAATACTTTATTATGGATACAGAAACAGATTTACCTTTAGGATTTCCAAGAGGCGGTTACCCGGCTCCACAAGGAATGTATTACTGTTCAGTTGGTGGAAAAAATACACATGGCCGAGCTTTCGTTGAAGAGCATGCTGATTTATGTATTGATGCTGGTTTGAATTTTGAAGGAATTAACCAAGAGGTTGCATCTGGACAATGGGAATACCAATTGTTTGCAAAAGGCGCGAAGAAAGCTGGAGATGAGATCTGGATCTCTAGATATTTATTAGATCGTTTAACTGAAGGGAAAGGAATGTACATTGAGTACCACCCAAAACCATTAGGAAATACAGATTGGAATGGATCTGGAATGCATGCAAATTTCTCTAACACCATCTTAAGAACTTGTGGTTCTAAAGATAAGTATATTGAAATATGTGAAGCTTTCCGTCCGCTTGTTAAGGAACACATTGCAGTGTATGGTGAGCACAATGATCTGCGCTTAACCGGTGATCACGAAACTGCATCTATTCATGATTTCTCTTGGGGAGTTTCAGATAGAGGCGCATCTATTCGTATTCCAATTATCGCTGTAGAAAAAGGATACAAAGGTTGGTTAGAAGACCGTCGTCCGTCTTCAAACGGAGATCCGTATAAAATTGCATCAAGAATTATTAAAACTGTAAAGCCAGTTAAATAGTTTAAATATAATTATTACAAAAAAAACGCTAACAATTAATTGTTAGCGTTTTTTTATGCGGTAGTTTTAAAAAACTAAATAAATAAAAATTGCATACGCTAAGAACAAAAATCCTCCTTTAAGCCTGCTTAAAACAAACTTCTTTTTTATAAAAACTAAAGGAATCAATATCGCAGAAAAACCAAGCATCCAAAAAATATCTCTTGACAAGATTTGAGGTTCGTTTAAAGGAATTGGGATTTCTTTTATAATTGCTGTGACCCCAAGAACAGAACCAATATTAAAAATATTAGACCCAATCAAATTTCCCAAAGAAATTGCTTTTTCACCTTTTATTGCCGCAATTACAGAAGCTGCTAATTCTGGTACACTTGTACCAATAGCAATCATTGTAATTGAGATAACCCCCTCACTAACACCCATACTTTTTGCAATATCTTTTGCCCCATCTACTAAAAAACCAGCACCATAATACAAAGCAAGGCCCCCTATTAATAACCAAATAAATATTTTACCATACCCAATTTCTGCTAAAGCATCATCAATATCATCTATAACAACCTCTTCTTTTCTTGCATTTCTTATCAACACAAATAGAAAAATAGCCAATCCTGCTAAAAGTAAAACACCTTCTATTTGGGTTAAAACAGCATCATTTGTTAAAAAGTAATACAAAATAAGCGAGAAAAACATCATTACAGGCCAATTAAACTTGTAAAAATCTCTCTGCACCGAAATAGGACCTATAATTGCTGTAATCCCTAATACAAGGCCAATATTAGCAATATTAGAACCAATAACATTATTTATTGCGATTGCAGGAGAACCGTCTAATGCGGCTTGTAAGCTAACTAATAATTCTGGTAAAGAAGTGGCAAATGAAACTACGGTCATACCAATCACCATTTTAGAAATTTCTAATTTAAAAGACAAACTAATAGCTGCTTTTACTAAAAAATCACCTCCAATGACTAATAATATAAATCCAATAATCACAAAAAAAATACTCATACATCTTATTTTTTACGAAGATACATTTTTATCACTTTAAGGAGAAAATAAAAAACAAAAGCAAATTATATTATTTTTTTTTAAAAACTATTTAGCATTAAACTATTCTTTTAATTAAGAGTTATTTATTTTTAGTAAATTTGAGATAGAATTGAATACTGATGAAAAAACAAGTTTTTAAAATTATTGCAAAAGTTAACAAAGTTATTTTACCTTCTTTTACAAAAAAAAGGTTAGATATTTCAAAAGCCTCGAAAAGCCAATTAGCTCTTATTGGATGGAGAGCTTTCATTACTAAAAACTCATTAAACTAAAAAAACATGGAAACATCACACATCACAATATTTTCAGGTTCTACTATCATTGTAAAAGGACTTCAAAACAGATTAGAAGACAATCATATAAACTGTATTATTAAAGATAGAGTTGAATCTGCAAGACTTGGAGGCTTCGGCGAACAAAGAAGCGCCATTGAAGTTCTCATTCTAAAAACTGATCTTGAAAAAGCACAACCCATTGTAGATATTTATAAAAAAGAAATTAATTCATAAAAAGATAGAATAGCCTTTCTATATTGAAAAAACTCTATTATATTTGCACCCACAAAAATGGCCCTGTGGCGCAACTGGATAGCGCATCTGACTACGAATCAGAAGGTTACAGGTTCGAATCTTGTCAGGGTCACAATTTTAAAAAGCAACTTACTCACTACGAGTTAGTTGCTTTTTCAATTATTGGTATTGTGTTATTTCGTAAAGTTATTTATAATGGAAATAAGACATGCAAACCAGCGCTATTACTAATATTTCAAAAAATTAGAAATTAGAGATTTGTGTCTGATTTTAGAATTCACTCAATAAGAAATTTTAAACCTTAAAAGACATCTAAATAGCAACACTATTCATTTAATTTATTTTAAAAAAAGTATTGTTTATTAGGTCGGCTACTTATCAAAAAAAATAGCACCTAAAAAAACTAGTTAACCTAAATATTGTCGAATAGCAATGCGGTGCTCTGGAAGACTTTTATCGTAATTCTCTATTAATAGCTCTAAAATAAGAGCAGGCGCTACCCCCACCTCCGCTTTGTTATTGTATTTAGAAACGTATAGATTATAGGTTTCATTTATTTTTTCAAAAATTAAAAAATGAGTTTCATTCAAAACTGTAAAACAAATTTCATTTCCTGAAAAACTATCAGAAGCGTCTTTAAAGAAATTTGAAAACTCGAAATACTTAAATACGTTTTCCATAAGTTATATTAATTCTGCAGATAAACCCAATTGTAGTAACTTAGAGCACCTTGGTTCTAAATCTTTAAATTCTCCAGACTTTACTGTACATTTCCCTTTATAATGCACTAAAGTTGCACATTGCTCTGCTTGCTCTAGCGTATGATCACAAACATCAATTAAAGAATTAATTACATGATCGAAAGTGTTTACATCGTCATTATGTAACACAATTTCATGCTGAAAAACTTCTTTTTCTAAAACATCTACTTCCTCTTGAATTTTTTCCTTTGTACTCATGGTCTAAAAATAAAAAATACTTTTTAATTATTATATTTTAAGGCAACCCAATTATTTCTTTGAATAAATTTCTCTAACTTTAAGCCGTATTTAATTACTTCAGCATCTATTACTGGAATATCTTGCTCGTAAAAACCACTTAACAATAAGATACCGCCTTCTTGTAAACAGTTTGTATACACTTTCATGTCCATTAAAAGTATATTCCTATTAATATTAGCGATAATAACATCATACTTTTTATCTACTAAAAGTGCTGCATCTCCTTCATAAACAGAAATATTTTCACAATTATTACGTGTAACGTTCTCTACAGAATTCTCATAACACCAATTATCAATATCTATAGCATCTAAAGGTTTTGCTCCTTTCATTTCAGCAAAAATTGCTAAAATTCCAGTTCCGCAACCCATATCTAATACCTTTTTATTTTCTAAATCTAACTGCAATAAATGCTGCACCATCATGTGTGTAGTTTCATGATGCCCTGTGCCAAAACTCATTTTTGGCTCTATTACAATGTCATATTTTAAATTAGGGTTTTCATGAAATGGTGCACGTATACTTACCAAATCATCTACCTGAATTGGAGAAAAATTCTTTTCCCACTCTGCATTCCAATTTGTTTGAGGAACTTCATTCTGATTGTATTCAATCAAGAATTCATCTGAATTTAACACAAAAACATCAGCCAAAATCTCCGCATTCCAATCTGTTTTCTGAATATAAGCCGTTACCCCATTTTCAGTTTCTACAAAACTTTCAAAACCTACACTTCCTAATTCTGCTATTAGAATTTCAGAAATTGGCTCTTTTGGTGAAAATGTAAAATTATATTCTATATAAATATTATCCATAGTTATTAAATCAAAAAAAATGCATCAAGATTAAAAAAATCTTAATGCAAATTTATTAGTTTTCTTTGAAACTATACTACTTAGATAGCATTAATAATTCCTGTAAAATCATTTACACTTAAAGCTGCACCACCAATTAAGCCACCATCTACGTCTGGCTTTGAAAAAATTTCTTCCGCATTCGCAGGTTTTACACTTCCTCCGTATAAGATAGATACATTATCTGCTACTTTTTTATCGTATTGCTTTTCTATAATACCTCTTATAAAAGCGTGCATTTCTTGCGCTTGTTCTGGACTTGCAGTTTCTCCTGTACCAATTGCCCAAACAGGCTCATACGCCAAAATAATACTTTTCCAATCTTTAGACTCTATATGAAATAAACCATTTTTTAACTGGCTTTCTACAACAGCAAAATGATTTTCTGATTTTCTATCTTCTAACAACTCTCCAAAACAGAAAATTGCTTCCATTCCTTTTTCTAATACAGTAGTTACTTTTTCAGCCAAAGCAGCATCTGTCTCATTAAAATATGTTCTTCTTTCTGAGTGTCCTAAAATTACAGTTTGCACACCAATAGCTTTTAACATATCTGCAGAAATCTCTCCAGTATAAGCTCCGTTTGCAGCTTGATGCATATTTTGTGCAACTACCTCTATTTTAGATCTTCTTGCAGCTTTTACAGCATAAGATAAATTAACAAAAGTTGGTGCAACAATAACACGCGTATTTTTAAGCTCGTTTGCTTTGATTGCTTTTTTTAAATCTTTTATTAAGTTTTTACTTTCTTCTTTATCATTATTCAACTTCCAGTTACCTGCAACAATCTTTGTTCTCATAATTATAATTTTAGAAGCTTCTAAAAGCTTTTTTTCAACATTAGTTTAAGCTGTAAATTTAAGAAATGGAAAGGTAACTTATAGTTGCAAATGAAAATAGTTACTAAAACGATTTATATAACTAATTTTAAAGCTTCTACTATCGCAGAATCGGATGCACTTGTTGCTTTAAAGAGACTAATTTTTCCTTGCTCATCAATTACCATATATCTAGGTATCCAACCTAAATTAATAAAATCTACAAATTCGCCAGACTTCATTCCTTTTGGCAAGTTGTAATGGGCTCCTTTTATTTGAAATCTTTCAATACCTTTTCTCCAGGCATCCTTGTTTTTATCTACAGATAAAAATAAAAAAACAACTTCTGGATATTCTTTTTGAAGGTTTCTAACACTTGGCAAACCTTTTATACAATCTCCACACCAGGAGGCCCAAACATCAATAAGCACCTTCTTTCCTTTGTGTTTTTGTAATATTTCTTCTATGGTAAAAATTGTATTGTTTAGACTGTAAACAGTATCACTTAAGGCCGCTTCAGAAAAATGAATAGGCTTCTCCATATTACAACTTGCAAACATTATTATTAAAACTAGGTATATTTTTTTCATGAGTACTTGGCATTTTCTAAAATTTTTGTCTTCTTTCCTTTTTAAAACTTACAAAATAAAGACTAAATTAAGTATTTTTGTAGAACTTTATAAAAATTATGACAACACAAGAATTAGTAGCGCAAATAAAAAAGAAGAAATCTTTTTTATGTATTGGATTAGATGTTGATTTAGAAAAGATTCCTTCACATCTTTTAAATAACGAAGATCCTATTTTTGCATTTAACAAGGCTATTATAGATGCTACCCATCATTTTTGCGTTGCCTACAAACCAAATACTGCTTTTTATGAAGCTTATGGTTTAAAAGGATGGAAATCTTTAGAAAAAACAATTAACTACCTAAACGAAACCTATCCTGAAATTTTTACAATTGCAGATGCTAAACGTGGAGATATTGGAAATACCTCGGCAATGTATGCCAAAGCTTTTTTTGAAGATTTAGCTTTTGACTCGGTTACCG
>CAJXAS010000014.1 GCA_913050305.1 uncultured Polaribacter sp.
GGTGCATTTATTTCCGGTTTTTGAGAGTTTCCATCATCTACAACAGCATTTAAATAAGTGGTTTCAGATAGAAACTGATTGGTTGTTTCACCTTCTTCAATAAGCATAATGCCTTCATAACCGACATAACGAGTAATTCCTGCACCAACTAGGATTAATAAAAAAGATGCATGGAACATTAAAACTGGCCATTTCTCTTTTTTATAAAGGCGGTATCTGAATATATTTCCAAAGAAATTAATTACAAAAAAGCCCATAATTGCTTCGAACCACCAAGCATTATAAATTAGTGCTTTAGAGGTTTGTGTACCAAAATCGTTTTCTATGAATGTTGCAATTGCCATGGCAATTGCAAACAAGATAAATAAAACGGCTGTTAATCTTGTAGAATATAGGAAATCGAATAATTTTTTCATCCTTTCAAAGTAGTTTTTAAACGCTTGCAAATTTAAGCATAAAAGGAGGAAAACTATCTAATAGTACCTTATTTTTCTTGTTAAGAACTGTTAAAAATAAGACGGTATTTGTATCTGAGTGGCTGGGCTGAATGAGTATTTATTCTGTAACACTATCAATTAAAATGGTTAGCATATCTATTGCTGCTTGGGCGATTTTTGTTCCAGGACCAAAAACCCCAACAGCACCAGCATCAAACAGGAATTGATAGTCTTGAGCAGGGATTACACCACCCACAATTACCATTATATCTTCGCGTTCATATCTTTTTAATTCTGCAATAACCTGAGGGACCAATGTTTTATGTCCGGCTGCTAAAGAGGAAACTCCGAGAATATGTACATCATTTTCTACAGCCTGTTTTGTAGCTTCTTTTGGTGTTTGAAAAAGCGGCCCAATATCTACGTCAAAACCTAAGTCGGCATAGCCAGTTGCTACTACTTTTGCACCTCTATCATGGCCATCTTGTCCTAATTTAGCAATCATAATTCTTGGTCGTCTGCCTTCTAGTTCTGCAAATTTATTTGCAAACTCTTTTGCTTTTTTAAATAATGGATCTTCTTTTATTTCTTTACTATACACCCCAGATATTGTTTTATGCACTGCTTTATGCCTGCCATATACAAGCTCTAAAGCATCAGATATTTCTCCTAATGTAGCTCTATTTTTCGCAGCTGTAACGGCCAAATCTAATAAGTTTTCTTTTCCAGATTGTGCAGCTTTCGTTATGGCCGATAAAGATTCCTTTACAGCGGTATTATTTCTGTTCGCTTTTAACTCATTTAATCTTTCAATTTGAGAATTTCGAACAGCTTCGTTGTCCACCTCTAAAAAATGTAAGGGGTCTTCTTTTTCTAACTGATATTTATTTACGCCAACAATTACATCTTGTCCACTGTCTATTTTAGCTTGTTTGATTGCTGCTGCCTCTTCAATTCTCATTTTCGGAATTCCTTTCTCAATAGCTTTGGTCATTCCGCCTAACTTTTCAACTTCTTGAATTAGTTTCCAAGCTTTATTGGCTATATTTTCGGTGAGTTCTTCCACATGGTAACTTCCTGCCCAAGGATCTACAGTTTTTGTTATATACGTTTCTTCTTGTAAGTAGATTTGTGTGTTTCTAGCAATTCTAGCAGAAAAGTCTGTGGGAAGTGCAATCGCTTCATCTAATGCATTTGTGTGCAGACTTTGCGTACCACCAAAAATTGCCGCCATTGCCTCTATTGTTGTTCTTGCAACATTGTTAAAAGGATCTTGTTCTGTCAAGCTCCAACCACTAGTTTGGCAATGTGTTCTTAGTGCTAAAGATTTTTGGTTTTTAGGGTTGAACTTCTTTACAATTTTTGCCCACAACATTCTTGCTGCTCTTAATTTGGCTATTTCTGTAAAATGATCCATTCCTATTGCCCAAAAGAAGGACAATCGGGGTGCAAATGAATCAATATCCATTCCGGCATCGATACCTTTTCTAATATATTCTAAACCGTCTGCAAGCGTATATGCCAATTCAATTTCTGCAGTGGCACCCGCTTCTTGCATATGATAACCAGAAATCGATATTGAATTGTATTTTGGCATCTTATCACTGGTGTATTTAAAAATGTCAGCAATAATCTTCATAGATGGAGCAGGAGGATAGATGTAAGTATTACGAACCATAAACTCCTTTAATATGTCATTTTGAATGGTTCCTGTTAAGTTTTCTAAAGAGACACCTTGTTCTTGTGCAGCAACGATATAAAAGGCTAAAATGGGTAAGACAGCACCGTTCATAGTCATAGAAACAGACATTTTGTCTAACGGAATTTCGTCAAATAAAACTTTCATATCTTCTACAGAATCTATAGCAACCCCCGCTTTACCTACATCTCCTTGTACGCGTTCATGGTCAGAGTCATAACCTCTATGTGTGGCTAAATCAAAAGCTACAGAGAGTCCTTTTTGGCCGGCCTCTAAGTTTCTTTTATAAAAAGCATTACTTTCTTCTGCGGTAGAGAAACCTGCATATTGTCTAATTGTCCAAGGTCTTCTAACGTACATTGTACTATAAGGTCCTCTTAAATTAGGTGCAATTCCTGCCACAAAATCTTCATGTTTAAAGTTTTGTGGAGTTCCTATCTTAGCACTTTTAAGTTTGATATGTTCAAATGATTTTCTAGTCATTTTCTTTTTCTAACCGTTCTTTTTCTATGATTTCAGAAAGACGTTTTCTGTTAATTGGGACAATTAAAGTCTTTATATTTCTTTGTTTTATAAAAGGGTATAAGTCCAACTCATTTTTCATGATATCATTTTTATTGGGTTGCATATTGGTGCCCAATAAAATAATCTTTTTAGCATGGAAGTCTTCTTCCTCCTTAGCAACATTTTCTGCTATTTTCTTTTGAATAATTCCCGCCTTTAATTGTTTTAAAAATCCCCCGCCTTTTTCTATTTGTTTAAATAGGCTCAATGCTTTTTCTGCTAATTGGTGGGTAATTGACTCTATATAGTAAGTGCCATCAGCAAAATTTTGCGCTTCTTGTAAATAACTTTCCTGTTGTAAAATTAAAAGTTGATTTCTTGCAATTCGTTCACCAAATTCATTTGATTTATGGTACATAGCATCGTACGATATAGAAGAAACCGTATTGGATCCTCCTAATATAGCACTCATATACTCAGTTGTTGTTCTAAGCATATTTACATTATAGTCGTACAGTGTTTTATTTCTTAGACTGGGCTGCGTAAAAATATGTACTTCACTATTTTCTTGACCATATTCATTTAATAGCGTTCTCCATAAAATTCTAAATGCCCTTAATTTTGCTATTTCAAAAAAGTAATTGCTACCCGCAGAAAATGTAAAGTGAATTTTGTCTGCTATGTCTTTTCCAAAATAATTTAAATACTCGTTTGCATGGGCTAAAGTATAGGCTAATTCTTGCACAATGGTAGCGCCAGCGTTTTGATATAAGTCACTAGAGACCGAAACACAATTTTTATTGGATTTAAGAATAAGATCCAATTGTCTAAAATCTTCATTTAAATTGATGAACCAATTTCCGTTTTCTGCCAAATTCCCAATAATATCTAATTGGATAAATGTCTTATTCGGATTTATGGATTTGGATAATTCAACTAAAAATACGGAAGGTAAAAACTGAAATCTAAAATATATTAGAATTGTATTGATATCAATATTTTGCAATAATAAACTGCAATTAAAAGGTTTTTTACTAATAAATTGAATTGACGTTGCCCCTCTCCTTAAAGCATCAAGAGCTAAGGAATTTGCTATTTTCTCGTTATCAATGAAAATAGTTTGACAAATATTAAAGCCTTTTTTTGGTAGATCTAGTTTTGTGTTTGTTCTGTCTTCTTTTGAGTAAAAAGGTTTTACTGTAATACCTTCATTAGTTTTCCAAAGCAAAGTTTCATTATAATCTGCACCCTTTAAGTCTGCTTGAATTTTTTGCTTCCAAGCAGCTGATGATGTTCCTATAAATTCATTAAACAGAAATGTATTCATTACTTTTTTATGGTATCAAATTCTATAATATAAATATCTTCATTTTCTTTTTTCATTAAGTACTGCTCTCTTGCAAAACGCTCTAGTTGAAGAGAATCATTTAGTTTCATGATGGTGGCTTTATCTTCGGCTATTTTAGTTTTATAAAAAGATACGGTACTCTCTAAATCTTTAATTTCTCTATTAAATTTTCTATGAACCAAATAAGAATTCTCGTCAACAAACAACATCCAGATTAAGAAAGGAATAAAAATTAAAACAAAAATATTTGTCAAAACTTTAAATACTTTATTGTTTTTCAGAGTATTAATGGTCATATGCTATAAACGTTCATTAATAACTGTTCTAACAATATCTATGGCAACATTATTATATCTATCATTAGGTATAATTAAATCTGCAAAGTTTTTTGTAGGTTCTATAAATTCTTGATGCATAGGTTTTAAGGTAGTCTGATATCTGCTTAAAACTTCATCCATATCTCTTCCTCTTTCTGTGATATCTCTTTTTAACCTTCGAATTAAGCGCTCGTCTGTCTCTGCGTGTACAAATATTTTAATATCAAATAAATCTCTTAATTCCTTATTATTTAGGATCAATATCCCTTCAACAATTACTACTTTTCTTGGATGTGTCTTAATAGTATCTTTTGTTCTATTGTGAGTTACAAAAGAATATACCGGCTGATCTATAGTATTTCCAGCTTTGAGTGCTTTTAAATGGTCAATAATTAGATTAAAATCGATAGCTCTTGGATGATCAAAATTAATTTCAGCTCTTTCTTCATAAGGCATATTGTCTGTAGCATTATAGTAAGAGTCTTGAGAAATTACGCATACCTCATCTGTAGGTAATTGTTTAATAATTTGATTTACAACTGTTGTCTTTCCACTACCAGTTCCGCCTGCAATTCCAATAATTAGCATAAAAAAATATGATTTTGTTAAAGTTTTAACCTTAAAAGTAAAGGTATTATAAAAATATATATTTACGGACTATCTCAGTTTTTTTTAGGATTCAATTTTATGAGGCTTGAAACCGCCATAATTGTGATTTTCTATGTGTATGGTCTTCCTACTAACTTAAATTTCCGGATTACTACATAAAAATAAAAAAGCTTCAAAAATAAATTTTTGAAGCTTTAAATAAATTGAGCCGATGGAGGGACTCGAACCCACGACCTGCTGATTACAAATCAGCTGCTCTAGCCAGCTGAGCTACATCGGCTTTTGTTTTCGGTTGGCAAATAAAATAAAAATTGGGAACACAACCTAACTAAAAATGTTATTTTTTCACCTAGTTTATGTAAGTGCCTTATTTGTAATATTTTGCTTAAAATTTTAAAAGGACGTATTGATTAGTAGAATTAAAAGTAGATTCTTAATTTAAAGCTTCTTTATATGTTGCGAGGCACCTTTCTCTTGCTTCTTTATGATCTACCATTTCTTTAGGGTATGTAAATTCTTGAAAATCGGGCACCCATTTTTTAATATAGGCTAGGTCGTTATCAAATTTTTTAATTTGAGTTGTAGGATTAAAGATTCTAAAATAAGGTGCTGCATCTACACCAGAGCCTGCAACCCATTGCCAATTTCCTATGTTACTGGCCATTTCGTAGTCATGTAATTTTTCCGCAAAATATGCTTCTCCCCATCGCCAGTCTATTAATAAGTGCTTGCATAAAAAACTACCCACTAACATTCTAATTCTATTGTGCATAAAACCAGTTTCATTTAGTTGGCGCATTCCAGCGTCAACTAAAGGGTATCCTGTCTCTCCGTTGCACCATTTGAGGAATTCAGCTTCATTATTGCGCCATTCAATTCTGTCGTATTTTGCTTTAAAAGATTTTTTTGAGGTATGCGGGAAATGCCATAAAATTTGCATGAAAAATTCGCGCCAAATTAGTTCTTGCCAAAAAATCTCATTTTTTTCTGTAATAGCTTTTTCTATCATCTTACGAATACTAACGGTGCCAAAACGTAAATGTGGTCCTAGTTTAGAGGTAGAGTCCTGAGCAGGAAAGTTTCGTGTATCTTCATAATTTTGAATAAGAGAAGGTGTGACTATATGCTTTTTTATTTTTTGCTTCGATTTTATAAAGCCAATATCAGATAAACTTAAATTTGGTAGTTCTTTATTCTGTATTAGGTTCTTTAAGAATGAACTGGTGTAATAAAAATCTAAAGTGTATGTTTTGAATTGCTCCTTCCAAACCTTCATGTAGGGTGTGTATACTACATAAGGTAAACCATCTTTTTTAGTAACCTCATTTTGTTCAAAAATTACTTGATCTTTAAATGTTTTAAATTTAATATTATTATCATTTAATAATTGTTGAATTTTATCATCTCTCTCTTTAGCATAGGGTTCATAATCTCTATTTGTAAATACGGTATCGATATTATATTTTTCTAATAGATTTTTGTATACAGCTGTTGGCTCCCCATGATACATGGCAATACTGCTAGTATTTTTATCTTCTAATTTAGTACGCATTTTTTGAAGCGTCTCATAGATAAAAGTAATTCTAGCATCGTCTTTAGGAAGCTTCTTTAAAATTTCTTCATCAAAAATAAAGATAGGAAGCACAGGGTGTTCACTTTTAAGAGCATTGTAGAATCCAACATTATCATCTAATCTTAAATCTCTGCGAAACCAAAAAATATTTACAGTATCCTTCATTTTATTTAATTTTACCAAAAAGTGCTAGTAATTTTTCTTGCCTATAATTAAAAATTTCTTCTAATTTTGGTTTTACTAAAAAAGGGTGCACCATTTGACCCAGAATTCCTAAAGGAATTTTATAATCTATAATATCTTCTAATTCTACTCCACCTTCTATTTCTTTTACAAAATGCTTGTGATGCCAAAGCGCATAGGGTCCGTACATTTGCACGTCTACAAAGTATTTTTTTTCTTCTATATGCGTAATTTCAGAGATCCATTTTGTTTTAATACCTAAAAGCGGTGTCACATTATATTGAATTATTTGCCCTGTGTATAATGGTCTATCTATTTTAGAAAGAATATTAAAACTCATGTAATCTGGTGTAATGATACTAAGGTTTTTAGGGTTAGATAAAAACTCCCAAGCTTTATCCAATGAAATAGGTAGCTGTTGTTTCTTGTGAAGTGTGTATATTTTCATTTTAATTATGGACTAGAATATAGAGGTTTAAAGAAGTTGCTATACATAGCCAAAGCATGTAAGGTAGCAACAAGTATTTGTAATTATCTACTCCACTGCTGAGTTTGAAAAAATAAACAAATAAAAGTGAAGTCAATAAGAGAATATTTATAAGCGCAAATAATACAAGGTGTTGATTAAAGAAAATAAAATTCCAGCTAACATTGAGTACAAATTGAATTAGAAAAATAGTACGATTTTTACTTGTGTTATCTTTTGTGAAAAGTTTTCCTAAATAAATAGAAAAGCAAATCATAATAAATGTCCAAGCAATGCCAAAAACAAAACCAGGTGGTGTCCAAGGAGCTTGGTGTAAATTTGTATACCAATTAGAAAGTGGGCCATTATTCATTAGCCAACTTCCGATTGCTAAGCCACCAAAGTTTAAAGCTAGAAATAATAGCGTTAATTTTAATTGTTTCATTCTTATTCCCCTGCTTTTAAAGCATCAATTTTCTTAAGGATATCATCTGCTTCTTTATATTTAGAATCGCTATCGGTTCTATTTATAGATTGCAACTTATATGCCTCTTCCATTACTTTTTTGTACTTATCTTGAAGTTTGTCTGCTTCAGATTTTTTCTTAAAGATTCCGAACATAGTTTTAGATTAAGTGTTTTGTTATTTTCGAACTTGATGGCTTTGTAATTGAAAAATAATAATCAACCAATTGACCTTCAGGAGAAACTAGATATTTTTGAAAATTCCACTTTACTGAAGAGCTTTTAGATTTGTTTAATGCTTTGTCTGTTAGCCAGTTGTATAAAGCATGTTGCTTACTTCCTTTTACATCAATCTTCTCTGTCATTAAAAAAGTTACTCCAAAATTAACTTTACAGAAAGCTTCAATGTCTTCGGAAGTTCCTGGTTCTTGGCTTCCAAACTGGTTACAAGGGGATCCAATTATCATTAAATTATCTTTATGCATTTTGTACAACTCTTCTAATTCTTTATACTGAGATGTAAAGCCACATTTTGAGGCTACGTTTACAAAAAGAATATATTTGTTTTTGTATTCGGATAAGTCAATAGCTTTATTTTGTAAGCTATTGATCTTGATGTTATAAATATCTGTCATATTTTTTAAATTTTAAAACTTACAATTCCGCAATCAAGTTCAAAAATTTGACCTGAAATGGATTTCGCTTTGTCGGAAATAAGGAAAGTCGCCATATCTGCAACCTCATTTGGTTTAAGAAACTTTTTAAGAGGATGACGTTCAGTGATATTCTCTATCATTCTATCATTTCTTAAGAGTTTAGCTGCCAGATCTGTTTCTGTTACAGTTGGCGCGATTACGTTTACACGTATAGTAGGAGCTAGTTCTGCACCTAAAGATTTTGCTAAACCTTCTACAGCAGATTTTGCAGCTGCCACACTTGCGTGGTAAGGCATTCCTAATTTAGCCGCTACAGTGCTAAAAAGTAGGATGGAAGGGTTTTCTCCATTTTTTAATTTAGGAAGATATTTTTGAACTGTTTTTACAGCACCAATAACATTTATTTCAAAGTCTTCTCTAAAGTCTTCTAATTTTAATCGTGAAATTGGTTTTAGATTAATACTTCCAGGGCAATAAATTAAAGTATCTACTGCTTCAATTTCTGGCAAGTCATCTGTAAGTATGTCACAATTATAATGAGTGAGGTTAGCGTGGGGCTGCAAAGGAGCTGTTCTACTAATATTTACAACTATATTCTCTTCAATTAAAGATTGCACAATCGCATGTCCAATTCCTTTGCTTCCTCCAACTACTACTATTTTTCTCATATGCTTTTAAGGTCTTCCTTTTAAGCGCTTTTCAATTTTCTGTTTTACAGCTGTCAAGCGCTTCATTTGATCCATTATTTCAAGATCTTTTTCTATTTTATATACTTCGTTTAACTCTAGAATAAGGGCTTTAACCTCTCTAGATGCTACAATTCTGTCACTTGTTGTTTTAAATGAGAATTTTCTATGTTCAAATTCTACTGCTCGTTCCGTTAAATTCATTGTTACTTTTAAGATTTTATAAATGGTAATATAATTATAAAACTTAGAAGCGCAATAAAAATAATTATTATTTATTAAGAGGTAAGCGGTTTTCCTTTTAAACGTCTTTCAATTCTTTGCTTTATTACGGTCAATCTTTTCATGATGTCCATAATATTAGAATCTTTATTTTCTTTGTAAACTTCATTTAAGCTTAAGATCAAATCTTTTGCTTCTCTAGCGGCCATTATTCGGTCGCTTGTTGTAGGAAATCTCATTTTCCTAGTTTCAAATTCTAGTGCTTTTGTAATTAATTCCATAGTTAATATTTTAGGGTGTTTTGTAATTCAGTAATCTTTTCTGGACTGTCAAATTTTCCACCAAAGTAGGATGTTACTGTTGCAGAAGTATCATCTTTAATTCCTCTAGAAGAAACACATAGGTGTTTCGCATCTATTATTACTGCAACGTCTTCAGTATTTAAAATTGTTTTTAATTCTTCAGCAATTTGGTTTGTTAAGCGCTCTTGAACTTGAGGTCTCTTTGCATAATATTGAACAATTCTGTTTAATTTTGATAATCCAATTACCTTTCCCGAAGAAATATAGGCTACATGTGCTTTCCCTACAATTGGTACAAAATGATGCTCGCAGTTAGAGTAGAATGTAATATTTTTTTCTACTAACATTTGATTGTATTGATATTTATTATCAAACAACGCAACTTTTGGCTTATTGGCAGGGTTTAATCCTGAAAAGATTTCTTCGATATACATTTTGGCAACTCTATTTGGAGTTCCTTTTAACGAATCATCTGTTAAATCTAAACCCATTACATTCATTATTTCAGAAAATAATACAGCTATTTTATCTTTTTTTTCGGCATCTGATAATTTAAAAGCATCTGCTTTCATAGGAGTTTTAAGTCCTGTAGAAAGATGGTCATCACCAATTTCTTCTGGTGAAAATCCGTTAAATTTTTGTAAATTTTCTTTTGTTGCCAATATATTAGCTTTTATAGTTTTTATTATCTTTTGGATATTGAGTTATTAGAGATGCTTCTTTGTCTGGTGCACTTAAATCTCCCTTTTTCAAAAGTTCTGAGCTTTTCATGTTTAGTCTTTCTTCCCTGCACTCGTTTACGCCACATTTGAAAACTTTTCAGTTTCATTTCTCTTCGCATTAAATCGATAACTTCTTGTTCTTTTAAACCGAATTGAAATTGAATAGACTCGAATGTAGTTCTATCTTCCCAAGCCATTTCTATGATTCTATCTATAGAAATAGTGCTTAATTGTTCTGAGCTATTGGAAATCATATTGTTTGTTGTTTTCTATCTTGCAATTAATAATCTTATCTATAAAGTTTTTGTTTTCTTTCAATAACTTAGTATTCTTAAATCTTACAAAGTTACCTTGAGCATGTATACTAAACCCTTCTGTTTTGTATGTGTGCAATTGATAATAGGGTATTGCCCAGCTAAAATTTTTTAAACCTTTATTAATATGAATTACGATTCCTTTTTCTCTGAGCTCTATGTTACCATAATTAATATCTGACACAGCATTAATTAATTTTAGAAACCCTGGACTTACGGCATCAATTATCATTCTTTTAGATCCAACACCTCCTAGCTTTATTGCTTTCACAAAGCTATATGGCTTCCCTAACAAATCATTCATTGTTGCGGTAGCATCTTTATTTTTAAGAGTTGTGTTAAATATCATTACTCAAAGGTACAAAAAATATCATTATGTTTAACATTTTATTCGATTAGTTAAACAAAAATTAACAGATTTTTATATTTTAAGAAATTTTTTATATTAATCAGTATTTAATAAGCTGTCCCTATTCGAAAGTGTGTGTTTCTTTAAAATCCTTTCACTTTCTTTTTTTACATCCGTATTTTTTTTCATATTCCAGAGAATATCACTTGCTTTTTTTCTTGCAACTTTAATTTCTACAATAGGATTTGGGTAATCAACACCTAATTCAAAATTATTAAACTGCTGATCTAAAGGTGTCATTAAATAAGGTTCATGCACAAAAGGCGTTTCTAAGTGTGCTAACTCAGGAATCCATTTTCTAATAAATGTTCCATCTTCGTCATGTTCTAAGCTATTTTTTATTGGGTTGTATATTCTAAGAAGATTAATGCCCGTTTCACCAGCATTCATTTGCAATTGCGGAAAATGTATACCGGGTTCAAAGTCTAAGAACAATCGAGACAAGTGCTGAGACGACGCTTGCCAAGGTTGCCATAAAATATGGGTAAAGAAAGATACCAGCATAGCGCGCATTCTAAAGTTTAAATACCCTGTTTCTGTTAAACAACGCATGCAAGCATCAATTAATGGAAAACCGGTTTTACCCTCTTCCCAGGCTTTTTGGTATTCTAATGAAATACTCTTCTTTAGTTTTTGATACCCTTTATTTATACTTGCGTTTTCCATGGTGTGTTCCATTTCAAACTTTTGTATAAAGTGTGCTTGCCAGCGTAATCTTGAGATAAATGCACCCAAATGTTTTTTATTTGATTCTGTTTTACACCTTAAAGCTTCATTAAATACTTGGCGTATTGAAATGTTTCCCCAAGCAATATAAGGAGATAGCCTACTACAGCTCTCTCTCGCTAGTGCTGGTTTAGAGATATTAAACATGTATTTTTCATGGCGTTTATCAAAAAATGTATTGGCATATCTCCAAGCTGTTCTTGTCCCTCCCTTTTGAAAATATTTATGTTTGGGTGTTTTTAAATCTACTATTTGGAAATATTTTTCTAACTGCGTAATTTCATCAATTGAAATAAACTTAGCAGCATTGTATTCGTTTTTAATTAGAGAATCATACATAAAATCGTCCCATTTATCGAACCAATCTTCTCTATTTAATAATCCTCGTAAAACACCATTGTTATTATTTTCAACCCAATTAACCGAATTGTTTCTGCAGTATCTTGTGAACTCTTTATCTCTATTGTAGGTGATTAATAAACCTGTTTCTTGATGAGAAAATACGGTGTTTATTTTATAATAATTAAAAAGCTGGTTAAAAGTATTTACAACTTCGGTTTGTACACAAAGGACTTTTGTGTCGTATTTCTTTAAATCGGTATTTAAATCTGCTAAAGATTGTTTTATAAAATCCCAATGACGTTTATCGTAGTGCGGATCTTCTAATAATGAGTTCTCAAAAACGTATAAGAAAAGCACACGTTTGTTGGCTTCTAAGGCATTGTAAATTGCCTCATTATCCTGTAAACGCATATCGCGTTTAAACCAAACTACATGTATTTCTTCTTTGTTAGTATTCATCTAGGTGTTCTATGATATGATTTGCTTTCTCTTTTATTTTTGTCCTGTCTTCAGATGACATTTTATTTAGTACACTATACATCATTTTCATCCGGAAATTTGAAGATAATTTTTCTTGCTTTTCGTCTAAGAAATTCCAGTACAGTGTATTAAAAGGACAGGCGTCATCTTCAAATTTCTTTGCTTTTTTATACACACATGCATCACAATAATTACTCATCTTACTAATGTAACTACCGCTAGATACGTAGGGTTTAGTTGCTATTTTACCACCATCTGCAAACTGACTCATACCTCTCGTATTAGGCAATTGAACCCATTCTATGGCGTCTACATAAATACCTAAATACCACGCGTCTATTTCGTCTGGATGTATTTGTGTTAAGAGTGCAAAATTACCAGTAATCATTAAACGTTGAATATGATGTGCATATCCGTTTTCTAAGGAATTGTTAATGGCATTTTTTAGGCAGTTCATTTTTGTTTTCCCCGTCCAAAAGAAATCTGGTAACTTGTTTTTATTCTCAAAGAAATTTTCTTTTTTGTAATCTGGCATTAGCATCCAATACATACCTCGCATGTATTCTCGCCAACCTAGTATTTGTCTTATAAATCCTTCTACTTGAGAAATATCTATAACATTTTCTTGCCTTCTATACGTTTCTAAAACAGTCTCAACAATTTCTTTGGGAGAAATCATCTTAGTATTCATAGCAAACGAAATCCTACTATGAAATAGATAAATTTTGTCTGTATGCATTGCATCTTGGTAATCGCCAAAATGGATTAATAGGTGTTCGCAAAAATATGTTAATTGCTCTAAAGCTTGATTTCTAGAAATCGGGTACTCAAAATATTTAGAGTTGATTTTTCCAATCGTTTTTATTTCAGCTTTTTCAATATCATCAATAATATTGGTTACATCTATATCGAAGCTAATTTCTTGCGGAATTAGAGCTTCTCCTTTCCATTTTTTACGATTGCTGGCATCAAAATTCCATTTGCCACCTTCCGGTTGATTGTCAACTACTAAAATTTGATGTTTTTTACGCATATTGCGATAAAAATTTTCCATCAAAAATTGTTTTTTACCTTTGAAGAAAGTTTCTAAATCTGCTCTTTCTGTATAGAAATGTTCTGTAGAAAAAATTTCTGTTTCCAAATTTAAGTTCGTAGAAAATTCTTTTAATTGTCTATCTAATCTATATTCATCGGGAGATAAATACTCAAATTTCTCAATATTTTTCTCTTTAATCAACAAAGCTAAATTATCAGTTAAGCTTTGTGTGTTTTTGGTATCGTTTATATTGAAATAAACAACTTCATGATTTGATTTTTCTAACTCATTGGCAAAATTTCGCATTGCAGCAAAAAAACCAACAACTTTCTGAATATGATGTGTTACATAATCTGTTTCTTGGCGCATTTCAAACATGCAATACGTAACATTCTCATTCGTTTCTAAAAACCAAGAATGTTTGCTGTTTAGTTGATCTCCAAGAATTAAACGTAATTTTCTCATATTAAAACAATGTTTTTATCAACCATATCTTTCTATATTTATGATTCCCATCATAACGTTCTGCTTGCAGCTGGGTATTAAATTTTCGATCTCTTGGGTCGTTGCCAACACCAGCAACATACATCCAGTTTCCGTAGTTGCTATGCACATCATAATCTATCAACACCGATTCAAAATACGCTGCACCAATTCTCCAATCTAAGAGAAGCTCTTTTGCAAAATAAGAAGCTACATTTTGTCTACCTCTGTTGCTCATAAAACCAGTTTCTTTTAATTCAATCATATTCGCATTTACAAAATCGTCTTTCGTTTCTCCATTAATCCATTGATTAATTAACTGTTTCTCAGAACTCCATTGATAGTCTTTCTCTAAAATCCCACCAAGTTGAAAAACTTTAGAATTATATTTTAAAGAGATGTATTTAAAATAATCTCGCCAAATCAATTCAAAAATCACCCAATAAGTAGAGTCATTTGCGCCAAATTCAGCCTCATATTCTTTAATTTTCCAATAGATAGTTTTAGCGGATAGACTGCCGTTTGCCAACCATGGCGAAAACTTTGTACTATAATCTGCACCAACTAAACCATTTCTAGTTTTTTTATAAAAGCTAACTTTTTTAGTTTCAAAAAAATAAGTATTCAATCTTTCTAAAGCGGCATTTTCTCCTCCACAGAAAGGGAATGCTGTGTTTTTATGTATCTCAAAATCTTCAAAACCGAGGTCTTGTAATGTAGGAATTATTGTTTTATTTTCAATTAAATTTTTTGATGTACATTTTGAAATAGAAACTTCATTAGGAATTTGCACCGTCTTTTCTAACTTCTTTCTAAAAACAGTAAACACATCTGGAATGTTTGAAAAATCTTTAGAAACCGTATCGGGATTATATAAAAATTGATCGTATTCTTCAATTAAATGTACTTCATTAGAAAGTGTTTTTTTAATTAGATTATTTGTACTTTCTTCTTCTTTGGTCCATTCTTTTTGAGTGTATACTGTTTTGATTTCAAAAGCATCACAAATTTTATGCATCTCATCTTCAGGACTTTTAAAATAGGTGAGTAGCGTTATATTTAAATCTGCTAAATTATTTCTTAGATCTATAATTGTTTCAAGAAGAAATTTCGCACGATATTTTGCTGTTTTTTGGAACCCAAATTTGTCAATTTGGAATAATTTAGGATCGAAGAAATACACTGCAATTACTTTTGTATGATTTTCTACAGCTTTTTTTATCGATGTATTGTCATGAACTCGTAGATTATTACGAAACCAAATTAAGCTTGTGTTTTCTTGTTTCTTCTGCATTTTTCGCTACAATATTTTACGTCATCCCAATTTTTTTCCCATTTTTTTCGCCAAGTAAAAGGGCGATTGCATACGAGACATGTTTTTTCGGGTAGATGTTGTTTCTTCAAAATTATTTATTAATGTTATTAATCATCCCATTAAAAACGAACCAATGGAAGGGCATTACAGAATACCAGTATAATCTGCCTGCAAGACCATGTGGTCTAAAAGTAGCTGTCTGATATATAGTACCATCTTCTATTTTAAATTCTAACCAAGCTTCTCCTGGTAAAATCATTTCAGCATATAGTAGTAGTTTTCCTTTTTCTTTATCGGCATATATAACCCGCCAAAAGTCTAATGCATCACCAGAATTTAGTTCTGTAGGATGTCTTCTTCCTCTTCTTAAACCTGCACCTCCATAAAATTGATCTACAATACCACGAATTTTCCAAAGAAAAGTGCCGTAATACCAACCTGTCTCTCCACCAATTGCCCAAATTTTATCTAGAGCTTCTTTTTTGTTTTTTACTTTTCTTTGTTTGAAGTCTTTAAAACAGCCATGTTTAGGCACGTTAATAAATTCGTGGACATAGTTTTTTAACTTTCCACTACTTATGTATGAATCCTTCCAACTAGAAATAATACTATTTTGTTTTATTTTTATAAATGCATATTCAACAGCTTGTTTGTATGACATTGGTTGTACATCTAAAATAGCATTGATATTACTTTTATTACCAATGACTTCTACGCCCATAGAGTTTACCAAAGTAGTTGCCAGCTTATAAGAGGTCGAAGTAACAAAATACAACCAATAAGAGGATAGCTTGGCTGTCATTACTGGCACTATTACAATGCGTCTTTTTAGCTTCCTTACTTCAGCGAATTGAAGTAGCATTTCTTTATATGTCATTATTTCCGGGCCAAAAACATCATATGAGTTATTGAACAATTCCTTTCTTCCGATAGCTCTGTGTAAAAAAGATAAAATATCTCGTATGCCTAAGGGTTGTGTTTTCGTATTTAACCACTTCGGGGCAATCATAAAAGGTAGCTTTTCTACAATATCTCTAATTATTTCAAAAGAAGAACTGCCAGAACCCACAATAATACCTGCTTTAAAAGTAGTTAATGCATATTTTTTAGAGGCCAACGTTTTTTCAACATTTTTTCTAGAAAGTAGGTGCTTAGATAGTTTTGTGTCGTTCGTGATTCCGCTTAAATAAATGGCTTGTTTTAACTGAGACTGTTCTGCAAACCTTTTAAAATTGAAAGCACATTTTTCTTCTAAAATATGGAACTCTTTTACCGAATTAGACATCGAGTGTATTAAGTAATATGCGATATCGATGTCTTTAGGTATGTTTTCTAGGCTTTGAGAATTCAAAAAATCTGCCTCTACTAAAATAATATTTTTTCTACCTTTAAAATAATTCTGTGCTCTTGTTTTATCTCGAACGGCACAAACAACAACATGTCCATCATTTAGTAAAAGAGGTATTAACCTTTTACCAATATAACCTGTTGCCCCTGTGACTAGAATCTTCATACACGTTAACTTATTTTTTTTGGTCTTTGATAAGACAGTTGTTTTTTAAATTCCGGAATTGCATACGTGTCTAAACCATTAATGGCAGCTACGTTTCCTTTAGATAAATTAATTAAGCCATCTTCTTGCAATAACGCGTCATCAATATACAACTCTTGAATTTGAGAAACAATTAACATCACATCATTAGAAGGAACATATACTTCCTCTACAAATTTCATACTCATTTGCACTGGAGCACCTTTTACAAAAGGAGCCTTAAAATTCCCTTTGAATTCTTCTTCTAATCCAGTCATATCAAATTCTGATACCTCTTTTGGGTATTTTGCCGAGGTGTGATGTGCATCTTCTATAATATCCTGATGAATATGGTTTATTGTGAAAACACCTAAATCTTTAATATTCTTATAAGTGTCTCTAGGAACAGTTGTAGGGCGTAAAATAAAACCTAATGTAGGTGGTTTAGACCCTAGATGTGTAACCGAACTAAAAACAGCCACATTAGAAATTCCACTTTCCGATACGGACCCCAATAGATTAGCTGATTTAAAACCAGAACAGCTATTTATTAAATTAATTTTAAAAATTTTTTCTAAGTTTTGTATGTCTTCAAAGTTGAAAAAAGCCATTATAAATTTTTATAATTATTAATTTTGATTTCTTTTCCTTTTAAATCATGCATTAAATTATACAATCCAAAAAACGTTCTATTAATATAGATAAAGTGTTTAGAACCTCTATTTCCATTCATATTCTTTAACTCAGAGCTTTTCATGTATTTACTTCCTAAATCAGAGATTTGTCCAAAAAAGATGTCATCAGAAAAATCGAATTCCTCTTCATGAAAAGGTTGTGTAAATAAACTTAACATTTCATGAAACATTGCTCTAAAAAAGTGCAATTCTTCTTCAGAATCGTCTTCTCTTAAGATTTCTAATTCATATAACTTTTGTTCAAAAAGTACAGGATCGTTAATGCATTCTGGCTTGGCTAATTCAAAGTAAGGTGTGTAGAAATCCATCGGAATAGTTTTCATGCATCCAAAATCAATTACAATTAGTTCGTTTTCTGGAGATACTAAAAAATTTCCAGGGTGTGGATCTGCATGTACTTTTTTCAAAGTATGAATTTGGAACATATAAAAATCCCATAAAGCTTGCGCCAACTTGTTAGATACTTCTTGGTCATTTGTTGAAAACTCAGACAAATGCAATCCGTTCATCCAATCCATTGTTATGATTCTATCCGAAGATAAATCAGCATAATAATTAGGAAAGTTTAAGTGTGGTATGTGTTTGCATGCGGCAACAATTGCAATACTTTGTTCCACTTCTAAAACGTAATTAGTCTCTTCAACCAGCTTGCTTTCTACTTCTTTAAAATATCTATCAGAATCTTTTCCTCTAATATTAAACATTTTAACAGCAATAGGTTTTACCATCGATAAATCAGAGGTAATACTATCTGCTATTCCGGGATATTGAATTTTTACAGCTAATTTTTTACCGTTTTTTTCTGCCCTATGCACTTGCCCTATGCTTGCTGCATTTGTAGAGACAGTGTCAAACTTGTCATAAATTTCATTTGGATCTTTTCCAAAGTATCTTTTAAAAGTTTTAACCACTAAAGCAGGAGATAAGGGAGGTACAGAGAATTGAGAAAGTGAAAACTTTTCTACATATGCTCTAGGTAAAACACTTTTTTCCATGCTTAACATCTGTGCTACTTTTAAAGCGCTTCCTTTAAGTTGTTGCAGACCATTGTAAATGTCTTCTGCATTATTTGTATTTAACTTCTCTTTCGCTTCTACTTCTGATTTGGTTAGTTTATCACCATAATATTTTAAATAATTTACACCAATTTTAGCCCCAGTGGTAACTAGCTTTGATGCACGTTGTATTTTGGATGTTGGTATCGAATCTATTGTTTTCATTGCTTCTTAGTTGAAGTTAACTTTTTCTTTTAAAATAAATTTCCCAAAATCAATAATGCTTTTTAATGGTTTTATATCTAATAAATCAAATCGAGCATTTACAGATTTTTC
>CAJXAS010000015.1 GCA_913050305.1 uncultured Polaribacter sp.
CTTCTTCAGATATATTTGAAGGAGTTTCTGCGTAATGTGAAAATTCCATAGTAGAAGTAGCTCTACCAGAAGACATCGTTCTTAAAGCAGTTACATAACCAAACATTTCTGATAATGGTACTATTGCTTTTACAACTTTAGAACCAGCACGATCACTCATGTCATTTACTTGTCCTCTTCTTCTGTTCAAATCACCAACTATATCACCCATGTTAGCTTCTGGAGTTAGCACTTCTAACTTCATCAAAGGCTCCATGATTTTCGCTTTCGCAACTTTTGCTGAAGCTTTATATCCCATTCTTGCAGCTAATTCAAAAGATAATGCATCCGAATCCACAGCGTGAAAAGAACCATCTCTTAATGTAACTTTCATAGAATCCATTTCATAACCTGCTAAAGGACCATTCTTCATAGCTTCTTTGAAACCTTTCTCTACAGAAGGCACAAATTCTCTAGGAACATTACCTCCTTTAATAACAGATGCAAATTGCAATCCTTGAACACCTTCATCGGCTGGGCCAATAGTAAATGCAATATCCGCAAACTTACCACGACCACCAGATTGTTTCTTATAAACCTCTCTGTGCTGCGCTTCAGCTGTAATAGCTTCTTTGTATTCAACCTGAGGTTGTCCTTGGTTTACTTCAACTTTGAATTCACGTCTTAAACGATCTACAATTACATCTAAATGTAATTCACCCATTCCAGAAATAATAGTCTGGCCTGAAGCTTCGTCTGAACGAACTGTAAATGTAGGATCTTCTTCGGCTAACTTACCAAGACCAATACCTAACTTATCTACATCCGCTTTTGTTTTAGGCTCAACAGCAATACCAATTACTGGATCTGGAAAATCCATAGATTCCAAAACAATTGGAAATTTCTCAGCTGATAAAGTATCTCCTGTTTTGATAGATTTAAAACCTACAGCAGCACCAATATCTCCAGCCTCGATATAATCAATTGCATTCTGCTTGTTAGCATGCATTTGATAAATACGTGAAATACGTTCTTTTTTACCAGAACGATTATTTAAAACGTAAGAACCAGCATCTAAACGACCAGAGTATGCTCTAAAAAATGCTAAACGTCCTACAAAAGGATCTGTAGCAATCTTAAATGCTAAAGCAGCAAAAGGCTCATCTACACTTGGTTTACGTAATTCTTGTTCGTCTGTATCTGGGTTCACACCTACAATACCTTCTTTATCCATTGGAGAAGGTAAATAACGACATACAGCATCTAATAGAAACTGAACCCCTTTATTTTTAAATGCAGAACCACAAATCATAGGGATGATAGACATATCCATTACAGCAGCTCTCAATGCAGCGTGCACTTCGTCTTCTGTTATAGAATCTTCATCCTCCATATATTTTTCTAACAAATCTTCGTCATAAGCAGCAACCTCTTCAATAAGTTTACCACGTAGAATTTTTGCTTCTTCTTTTAAATCTTCTGGAATATCTACAACATCAAATGTAGAACCCATACCCTCTTCATGCCATACAATAGCTCTGTTTTTAACAAGATCTACAATACCTTTAAAGTTCTCCTCATCACCAATGTTCAAAACAATTGGGACAGCATTAGAACCTAGCATTTCTTTCACTTGCTTACAAACCATCATAAAATCAGATCCTTGACGGTCCATTTTATTTACAAAACCAATTCTTGGCACTTTGTAATTGTCTGCAAGTCTCCAGTTCGTTTCAGATTGAGGCTCAACACCATCAACAGCTGAAAACAAAAATACTAAACCATCAAGAACACGTAAAGACCTATTTACTTCAACAGTAAAATCTACGTGACCTGGTGTGTCAATAATATTAAAGTGATAATCTTTTGTATCTGGAAGTGTCTCTGCATTTTCCATTGGAAATTGCCAAGTACAAGTAGTAGCTGCAGAAGTAATTGTAATACCTCTTTCTTGCTCTTGCTCCATCCAGTCCATAGTTGCTGCACCATCATGTACTTCTCCGATCTTATGAGAAACACCTGTATAATACAATACACGTTCTGTAGTAGTGGTTTTACCAGCATCAATATGTGCTGCAATACCAATATTTCTAGTATATCTTAAATCTCTAGCCATATCTATTAAAATCTAAAGTGAGAGAATGCTTTGTTAGCTTCTGCCATTTTGTGAGTATCTGTACGCTTTTTAACAGCAGCACCTTCTTCTTTAGCCGCGGCTAAAATTTCAGCAGCTAAACGCTGTGCCATTGTTTTCTCGTTTCTCTTACGAGTATACAAAATCATCCATTTAATAGCCATAGAAACCTTACGGTCTGGTCTAATTTGCATTGGGATTTGAAATGTTGCTCCACCTACACGACGAGATCTTACCTCTACATGTGGCATTACATTTGACAAACCATCTTTCCAAATTTCTAAGGCTGACTTTTCTTCTTCACCTTTTCTTTCCTCTACGATGTCTAACGCATCATAAAATACTTTAAAAGCTACTGACTTTTTACCTGCCCACATTAAATTGTTAACGAATCTAGTTACTAACTGATCGTTAAATTTAGGGTCTGGTAATAAGACTCTTTTTTTTGCTGCTCTTTTTCTCATGTCTTTACATTAAAAAAGTTAATTGATTTGTTACTTGCTCTTAACTGTTCTTTCCATCCACTACCAGTAGTTTAAACAAAATAAACAACTTGGTATAATTTTCAGAAATTACAACTCTTTACTTATAACGCTTTTACTTCTTTGGGCGTTTTGCACCGTACTTTGATCGTCTTTGGGTTCTCCCCTCAACTCCCGCAGTATCTAAAGCTCCACGTACTACGTGATACTTTACACCTGGCAAATCCTTTACCCTTCCACCTCTAACTAATACTATCGAGTGCTCTTGTAAGTTATGTCCTTCACCTGGAATGTATGCGTTTATCTCATTACCATTTGTCAATCTAACTCTTGCAACTTTACGCATTGCTGAATTAGGTTTCTTTGGTGTTGTAGTATAAACACGTGTACAAACTCCACGCCTTTGAGGACAAGACGACAAAGCAGCCGATTTACTCTTCTTAGTTATTTTGGTTCTTCCTTTACGAACTAATTGTTGAATAGTAGGCATACTAAATAATTGCTTTTTTTCGTTTATAATTAAACTTGTCTCTTTTTTCAGAGTTTGCAAATGTACAAATAATTTCTAACCTTTCTAATGTCAGTAACTTATTTTTTAAAAAAGTATTTATACTTTCTATTGTATCTGTTTTTTAGATACATTTGAAATTCAAAAACAGCGTAACTATTGCATAAAAAAAACATCTCCTTCTTAGTATTAATAGCTATACTTGGTTGCACATCTGCAGTATGTTCCCAAGATTTTAGTCTTGAAATAAATTCAAATAAAGCAACTGAAAATATATTTCTTTCTAAAATAAACTATAAAACAAAACATCCAGATTCCACAGCTCTTTATATTGAATTAAATAGAGTTCAGAAACACCTTAAAATGAACGGGTATTTTTTAAGCAGAATAGACAGCGTTTCTCAAGAAGGTGAAAAATATATTGCTTATTTAAATCTTGATAAGAAGGTAGATTCTGTGCTTCTAAAACACAAGAGCATCAGCAAACAAATTCTACAAAAATATAAATTCAAAAATAATTATATTAGATTACCTATATACCAATTAGAAGAAATTTTAAAGGACATTTCAACCTTTCAAGAACTCAAGGGAAATGCTTTCTCTGAAATTAAATTAAAAAAATTAAGGATAAATAATAAGACACTATATGCTGAAATTGATTTAATTACCTCTAAAAAAAGAAAAATAGATAAGATCATTTTAAAGGGGTATGACAATTTTCCAGAATCATTTATTAAAAATTATTTAAATATTAATTCTAAAACTACTTTTAACAAAAAAAAGTTGATAGAAATTTCTAAACTGTCTAAAGGCCTAGATTTTGTCTCTGAAACAAAGCCTCCTGAAACATTATTCAAAAAAGACTCTACCTTAATATATATATATTTAAAAAAAATACAAGGAAGTAGTTTTGATGGCCTTGTAAACTTTAATTCTCAAGAAAATGGGAAATTACAATTTAATGGATATCTAGACTTAAAATTGAAGAATGTCTTAAATAAGGGAGAACAATTAAATTTATTATGGAATAGTTTTGGAAACGAAAAACAAGAGTTTTCAATATCAGTGAAAACACCTTATATCTATAACTCTAAATTAAGTCCAGAGTTAGCTTTTTCGATATATAAACAAGACTCCACTTTTTTAAACACCAATTTAAACGCCAATCTAAAATATCAAATAAAAAATAACACCAATTTATTTGTGTCTTTTAATTCTGAAAAATCTGAAAATAGTACAAAAACCATTTCTAATAATATTAGCACCTACGAAAATCACTTTCTTGGGTTTGGATATGAATACAAAATTTTAAAAAATGATGTTTTTAAAAATGACATATTTTTTATAAATATAAATCCCTCTTTTGGAAAAAGAAAAACAACTAACAATACATCTAAACAAATTAAAATAGCAACTACCCTCGCTTATCTGCTAGATTTAAACAGAAATAATAGCATCTACTTTAGAAACAAAACAGCACTATTAAATTCTACAAACTATTTTGATAATGAATTGTTTAGAATTGGAGGAAACAAATCTATTAGAGGCTTTAACGAGCAGAGCATTTTTGTAAAAAACTATTTATTACAGAACATAGAATTTAGATATCAAACATCTAAGGGCTCCTATATGTATACGATTACAGATTTGGCATTAATTACTACAACCAACAGCAAAGAAAAACTATACAGCTTTGGCCTTGGCTATTTGTTTAATTCGAATAATTCTCAAATTAATATATCTACTGCAGTTGGCACAAATACCAAAAATCCGTTAGATTTTAAAAACACACAATTTTTTGTGAATTGGGTAAATTTCTTTTAAAGAAAAACTCTTTACTTTTTTTTCTTGTAGTAACTGATTAAATAAAATAACAATTAAACCTAATTAAACCACTGTAAGACATGTTTATCAACACTTATCTCATTTTTATAGCATTACTAATTTATGTTAAATTAGTGAATTATACACAATTAAATGGTCAATAAAAGTTAATTATTTGTATATAATTTAATAATAAACAAGTTAATAATGAAAAATATACTATTTAAAAGTTGTTATTTAACAAAATATTTAGATATTTGATACAATTAATTTAAATCAAATAAACAATGAAAACAAAGTTTAAAGGAATTTTAACGCTGCTATTGGCGTTTGTTGTGCAAATAACCTTTGCACAAGAGAAAACAATTTCCGGAACAGTATCAGACTCATCTGGTACTCTACCTGGAGTAAGTGTACTTGTAAAAGGTACATCAATAGGAACACAAACTGATTTTGACGGTAAATACGCTATCATGGCAAAGCAAGGAGACATCTTAAGCTTTAGCTACATGGGATATAAAACTGTTGAAAAATCAGTAACCGACGGAAATACCATGAATATAACTTTGCAACAAGACGCTAATTTATTAGACGAAATTGTAGTAACGGCATTAGGTATTTCAAAAGCTAAAAAATCTTTAGGATACTCTACTCAAAAAGTTGACGGAGATGAAGTTTCTAGAGTTAAAGACGCCAACTTTATTAATTCATTAGCTGGTAAAATATCAGGTGTTGAAATTAAGCAAAGTGGAACTATGGGAGGATCTACAAATGTTGTAATTCGTGGAAATAGTTCATTAACCGGAAATAATCAAGCGTTATTTGTTGTTGATGGTGTTCCAATGAACAACAGCAATACAAACTCTGGAGGTCAGCAAACAGGACGTGGTGGTTATGATTACGGAAATGCTGCTTCAGATATCAATCCAGATGACATTGAATCAATCAATGTTTTGAAAGGTGGTGCTGCTTCTGTATTGTATGGATCTAGCGCTGCAAATGGTGTTATTATTATTACCACTAAAAAAGGTAAGTCTAAAAAGAATCAACTTGGTGTTACAATCAACTCGAGTTTCTCTTTAGGCTCTATAGATAAGAGCACGTATACTGAATACCAAGACCAATACGGAGCTGGTTACGGAGCATATTACGGAAGTACAGGATACTTCAATGATGTTGATATGAATGGTGATGGTGTATTAGACTTAGTAACACCTGGTACTGAAGATGCTTCATATGGAGCTCCATTTGATGGTAGAATGGTTTACCAATGGAATTCATGGTATCCAGAATTAACTGACACTTATTTACAACCAACTCCTTGGGAAGCTGCTAAAAATAATCCATTAACGTTTTTTGAAACAGCGGAAACTGCTATTAATAGTGTTTCTTTTGAGGGATCAACGGATAAAGGAACGTACAGATTTGCATACACTAATTTTTCTCAAAAAGGTGTTTTGCCAAACAGTTCTATCAATAAAGATATCTTGGATTTTGGTGGTTCGTATGATTTAAGTGATAAACTTAGTATTAGAACAAAAATGACCTACTCTGCTGTAAGAGGTAAAGGTCGTTATGGGACGGGTTATGATGCTAAAAATCCAAACCAATCTTTCAAGCAATGGTATCAAACGAATGTTGATATTAAAGAACAAGAAGCGGCTTATTTCTTAACAGGACAAAACATCACTTGGAATGCTAATTCTACTACAGATAGAACTCCAATTTACTTTGATAATCCATATTGGACACGTTACGAAAACTATCAGAATGATGAAAGAAATCGTATCAATGGCCACGTTACTTTATCTTACGAAGTAAATGATTGGTTTAATATAATGGGTAGAGCTACTCTAGACACTTATAGTCAAATTCAAGAAGAAAGAATTGCTGTAGGAAGTGTTGATGTATCTGAATACAGTAAATCACTCAACCGTTTTCAAAACAACAATTATGATCTTTATTTAAATTTTGACAAAAATTTCCTAGAAGACAAGTTAAATGTTAGAGGTACTTTAGGAGCCAATATTGTAAGAACATCAATGAATAATTTATCTGCTAGAACTACCGGAGGTCTTGTAGTTCCTGGACTATATGCCTTAAGCAATAGTAAAGAACTTTCTTCTGCACCTGGGGAATATGAAGCTTCTTTTGCAAGGAATTCAATCTTTGGAAATGTTAGCTTAGGATATGATGACTACCTATACTTAGAAGGATCTTACAGAAGTGAAAAAGCATCTACGTTACCTAAGGATAACAATACGTTTGATTATTTTGCAGTTTCTTCTAGTTTTATTTTCTCTAAATTCATTGATTCTGACCTTATATCATTTGGTAAGTTCAGAGCAGGTTACGCTGAAACAGGTAATGCTGCAGACGCCCTTAGAATTTACGATACCTATTCATCTATTGGAAATATGGGTGGTAATCCATTATATTCTTTACCCTCTTCAAAAAACAATGCAAACTTAAAGGATGAATCTACTAAAGAAATGGAATTAGGTTTAGAAATGAGATTTGTAAACAACAGGTTAGGGTTTGATTTTTCAGCATATAACAAAAAATCAATTGATCAAATTATGTCTGTATCCGTTTCAACGGCTACTGGTTACAATTCGAAATTTGTAAATGCCGGAGAAATAACAAATAAAGGTGTTGAACTTAGTTTATATGGAGAACCAATTAGAACAGATGATTTTAACTGGAAGGTAAATGTAAATTGGAGTAAAAATAAAAATGAAGTTGTATCTTTATATGGTGATGTAAATCAATTACAACTAGCTAGTGTGCAAGGTGGCGTTTCGATTAATGCTACAATTGGGCAACCTTATGGTTCTATTGTTGGTTCAAACTACGTATATAATGACGATGGTACCAAAACTATTGGTGCTGACGGATACTACATCAAATCAGCTTCTAAAGAAGTAATTGGAAACGTTAATCCAGACTGGATTGGTGGTATAAATAACTCATTTAGATATAAAAACTTTAACTTTAGCTTCTTAATAGATGTTAAAAAAGGTGGTGATGTTTTCTCTCTAGATACTTATTACGGTTATGCAACAGGTATTTATGCAAATACTGTTTTTGAAAATGATCTTGGAAATCCAGTAAGAAATACTTTAGCAAACGGCGGGGGTGTTATTTTAGATGGTGTTTTAGCTGATGGATCTGCAAATACTACAAGAGTAAGGGCAGATTACTATGCAAATCCATGGGGATATAAGCATGCTCCAGGTGCAGCACATACTTCTGATGCTGGATACGTGAAGCTTAGAGAGGTTTCTCTATCTTATGATTTTGATAGTGCAGTTCTAAATAAATTAAAGATTAGCCAGTTAACATTAACCGCAACGGGTAAAAACTTATGGATTATTGATAAAAATACGCCTTATGCAGATCCTGAAGCTGGTTTAAGTTCAGGTAATATCCAAGGATATCAATCTGGTGCTTATCCTTCTGTAAGAGAATTTGGTTTAAATCTTAAAGTTCAACTCTAAAAATAATTTAATTATGAAAAAACTTATAATAATAGCTTTTATTTTAGTAGGCGCTATTTCATGTACTAATGATTTTAGTGAATGGAATATAGACCCGAAAAAAGCGACAGAAGTGCCTGCAAGCACACTATTTAGTAATGCTGAGAGAAACTTGGTAAGAACAATGAAGACCCAAAATGTTAATACGAATATCTTTAACTTTATGGCTCAATACTGGACCGCAACAACGTATCCAGATGAATCAAATTATGATTTAGGCACACGAGATGTTCCGGGAAACTTTTGGAATGCTTTGTATACAGGTGTTTTAATCGATTTAAAGGAATCAACGAATGTCTTAAATGCTGCAACAGCAAATGTTTCACCTGCACTTTTATCAAAACATAATAATCAATTAGCGGTAGTTTCTATACTTGAAGTATATACTTACCACGTTTTAGTAGATGTTTTTGGTGATATTCCTTATACAGAGGCTTTAGATATTGACAACCCATCACCAGTTTATGATAATGATTCAGATATTTATGCTTCATTATTTACAAAGCTTGATAGCGCAATTTCGAACTTGACTACTGGTATTGAATCTTTTGGTACTGCAGATTTCATCTACGGCGGAGATGTATCGTCATGGAAAAAGTTTGCAAATTCATTAAAATTAAGAATGGCATTAAGAGTTAAAGATGGTGCTAAAATAACTTCTGCTATTGCTGGAGGTGTATTTACATCTAATGACGACAATGCAGCATTTAACTTTTTATCCTCTGATCCATATTCAAATCCTTTATGGGAGAATTTAGTTCAAAGTGGACGTTCAGATGTTTTAGTTTCTGATACCTTTGTAAATATTATATCCCCTTTAAATGACCCAAGAACTCCAGCTTATATGGATAACAACAAAGACCCTTATATTGGAGGTCCTTATGGTGCCAATAATGCCTTTGGAGAATTTACGCATTTAGGAGAGATCTTCCATAAGCCCGATTTTGAAGGAATTATAATGGACTATACCGAAGTTAAGTTCTTGTTAGCAGAAGCTGCAGCAAGAGGACTTGGTGGTGTAACAGGAGCAGAAAACCACTACAATGACGCAGTAAAAGCCTCTATTGATTACTGGGTAACAGGAGCTGACACAGCTGCTTATTTAGCGCAAAGCACAGTTGCATATAATGCTACAAACTGGGAAATGTCGATTGGAATGCAAAAATATATTGCTTTGTATTCTCACGGATTTGAAGGTTGGGCGTCATGGAGAGTCTTTGGATACCCTGTTTTAAATGCACCAATTGATGCACACGTAAGTGCAGAAGGAATGGTACCTGTTAGATTTACCTATCCTGCTGATGAAGCTCAACGTAACGGACCAAATTACGAAGCTGCAAGTGCGAGTATAGGTGGAGATAAGTTTTCTACTAGAGTTTTTTGGAATCAATAATATAATTGACCCTGTTAAATTTAATAATTTGACAGTTCTTTTTAAGCATATTAAACCAGTGAATTTATATTCACTGGTTTTTTTTTACTCATAATTAAATATTTAGTTCGAACATAAACCTGTAAATACTTATGAAATATCACGAAAAGAAATTAATAACCTTATATTGTAATAGGTTGAAATTTATAAAAAACTAAACAATCGAAACATTATTCAGCTTTTATTTTGAACTCAAATAAATATACTAACTGAAATAGTATACCATCAGCAGCTTATTTATAGAAAGAAATGAAGACTCTATCAGTTTTTAGAGTTAAGATCAAGCAGATATAGATGCTTACACAGCCCCACACTCAACTTTAACCTTAAATGAAATTGGAAGAGCTCAATTGGAACTTAAAAATGATTGCACTATATATGAATGGTTTTCAAGCCTGTAATGCGTGAAGAAGATTAGATTATCCTCAATAGACCTACTACAGCAGCAACATTAATGAATACGCTTACTGTAAGGATACCCGACCTATATCTAAGACGCAGTCTAACTGATCTCAGTTAGCAAAGGTTTCATCAAATCCTGCAGATATGGCAACAACAGTTTGGTGAGATGTAAAATAATAGTATATAATCCTATTCTTTTATATGAATGGGTAAAATATTAAATCATTTGTGGGAAATTTTAAAATACATTTTCAATTGTAAAAAATAATTAATAAAGTAAAAAACCAAACTAATTGCAACTTAATAAGTAAAAAATAATTTATAATAAATAATTAACTGTTTATACTTACTTAAAAATTGTTAAACATTTTACTGAATTTATATATAAGTAATAGACTTACAACTGATAAAAGTTTTCCATTTCACAATTATAGTCTACCATACAGTACTATTCTTAGTATTAGTTAACAGACATATTCTAAGTATAATGACGTGATTCCAATTACATTATTAACAAATAAAATACTGTTTTAATAAATTATTTTAATGAAATCATAAATATTTAGTGTTAAATAATAGTTTTATTAAGATAAATTTAAGACTTTTGACATAATTAATTCAAATAATCATAAAAATGAAAACAAAGTTTAAAGGAATTTTAACGCTATTACTGGCGTTTGTTGTGCAAATAACTTTTGCACAAGAAAAGTCTATTTCTGGTATTGTATCCGACTCTTCTGGCACATTACCTGGCGTAAGTGTTGTTGTAAAAGGAACAAGCACAGGAACTGAAACAAATTTTGATGGAAAATATTCTATTCAAGCGAAAACTGGAGACATCTTAAGTTTTAGCTATTTAGGGTTTAAAACGTCTGAAAGAACAGTAGGCTCTTCAAATAACATTAATGTAACCCTAGAAGAGGATGCGAATGTATTAGATGAAATTGTTATTACAGGGGTTGCAGGACCAACATCTAAGAAAAAATTATCTGTTACTGTAAATTCAGTAACTGCTAAAGACTTAGAAGATGCTCCAACTACATCAGCTGCCGGTATTTTACAAGGTAAAGTGGCAGGTGTTACTGTTACAAATCTTGGACAACCAGGACAAGGAGCAACTATACAATTAAGAGGTGCAACCAATTTATTTGGTGGCCAATCTCCATTAATTTTAATAGATGGTGTAATTGTAGAAGGTACTCTTGCCGACATAAACCCTGCAGATATTGCATCTTTCGAGATTGTTAAAGGAGCTTCTGCTTCTGGTATTTACGGTTCTAGAGCTGGTAATGGTGTAATAATTATTACAAGTAAAAGAGGTAAAAAAGGAGATGGACCTCAAGTAACTTTGAGAAGTGATACAGGTTTCTCTAGATTACAAAATCAAATTGAGTTAAGTCAGTCTCATAATTATGACTTATCAAGTGACTTCGCAGCAAATCAAGGAACGTATACATCATATGCTGGTGTAGATTACGCAGCTGACTATAATGGTGTTGGTCGTGTAGGAGTATTATCTGGAGCGAGAATTGCATCTGCTGACGATTTAAATGATAACCCATACGGTGTTTATTATAACAATCAGGATGCCTTTTACAAGACAGGTACTGATCAAACATTATATGCCTCTGTTGCAGATGCGTCTGAGACAACAAATGTTTTCTTTTCTGCTGAAAGAACTCAAAATGAGGGTATTTTTAAAGAAGTAGGAGGTTACGAAAGATATGGAGTTCGTTTAAATGCGGATTTTAAAATTAACGAATGGATAAAATTATCTACTAGTAATAACTTCATCCGTACTAACAATGAAACTCCAGGTGGAGGTTTAGAGGGTGTATTATTTGATCTTGTTTTACAAGATCCAGATGTAAATTTAAATGCTGTAAACCCTGATGGACAACCTTACTATTACCTTCCTAATCCTTGGGCGGCAACTGTAAATAATCCAGTTTATGAATTAAATAACAACAGAGAGCTTTCGAAAAAAATGAGATTTTTAGGTGCTTATAACCTAAATTTTAAAATTAACGATTGGTTAAGTTTGGATGCTCAGTACTCTATGGAGTCTAATAGCTATATTGCTGATGACTTTAATCCAAGTACTACATATACAACAAGTACTGCTACACCATGGGGATTTGATTATTCTGATGGTAACTATTCAAAACAAACTTATTCGGAATTGTCTCAAAAAGCACAGTTTACGTTAAATTATTCTGATAGTTTTGGTGATTTAGATGTTCAAGGTAGATTATCTTATTTAGCTGAAGATTATCATTATGAAACTTTTTATGGATTTGGTAACAATTTAATATTCCCAGGAGTTATTTCTTTAGATAACTTTAATCCTGATGATATTCAAATTGGTTCTGGTGGTCAAGACAAAAGAGCAACCAATATGTCAGCAATTGCAGGTTTAGTTTACAAAGATCGTTACATCTTCGATGGTATGTATAGAATTGATGAATCTTCATTATTTGGACCTGAGCACAGATCTAACGATTATTACCGTGTATCAGCAGCATATCGTATTTCTAAAGACATTAAGATACCTGGTGTTCAAGAGTTAAAGATTCGTTCTGCTATGGGAACTGCAGGTCAGAGACCCGGTTATAACTGGCAATATGACATTATTAACTTAAGCAGCGGAGCTTTATCAACAAACAGATCAAAACTTAATCCGAATTTACGTCCATCTACAAGTACTGAAATAGACTTTGGTTTAGACGTTGCCTTTTTAAACAGATTTTCTTTTGAAGGAGTGTATTCTAAGTCAAAAACTGAAGACCAATTTATGCAAGTTGATATTTTTGCTCCAGCAAATGGAGGAGCAAACAAACAATGGCAAAATGTAGGTACGGTTGATTTCAATACAATAGAACTTACTTTAAATTCGCAGATTATTAAAAAACAAGACTTATCTTGGGATCTTAATGTTCGTTTTGAACAAACAGGAAATGAGATTACAAATTTAAATGTAGATCCGATTACTGTAGGACCTAATAATGGTCAAATATTTAGAATTGAAGAAGGTGTAGAATTTGGTTCTATGTATGGTAGAGATTTCGTAAGAAATTTAGATCAAATGTCTGCTCAATTACCTGATGGTTCATCAGTTTCAGATTACGTTATAAATTCAGACGGAATTGTTGTTGCAGCAAACACTATTGGAACAAGAAATGAAGCTCCTATTATTTTACAAGACGCAGATGGTGCAGATGCATATACTAAGATTGGTTCTCAAGTAGCTGATTTCAGAATGGGTTTCACTTCAAGCTTTAGATATAAAGCATTAAGCTTTTATGCACTTTTTGACTGGCAAAAAGGTGGTGACATCTACAACAGACAAGGACAATGGTTAACTAGAGATAACAGAAATGCTATGGTTGATCAAGCTGGAAAAGCTGAAGCAGATAAAAAGACCTATAGCTACTACCAAGGTTTGTATGACACGAATAATACAAATGCACAATGGGTAGAAGATGGTTCTTACGTAAAGTTAAGAGAAGTATCTTTATTTTATACATTAAAAGGTGAAAAAATAGGAAATATATTTGACTCTGTTAAGTTAGGTGTTACAGGTAGAAACTTATTTACATTCACAAATTATTCAGGATGGGATCCAGAAGTACAAAAGTACGATGGAAATACACAAAGTTATTATGCTGTAGATTTTGGAGTATATCCAAATCCTACTTCCTACAATTTTAGTATTCAAGTTAAATTTTAAAAGATAAAAAAAATGAAAAACAATAAATTTATTTGGTTAGGAGCAATTGCAATGATGTTCCTATCATGTGACATGGAAACCGACTTAGAAGTAGTTCAAGTGGAAGACCCATCAAGTATACAGATTGGTATTGAAGCAACTGCATTTAAGATATACCAAAACTGGTATCAAGCAGCAAATTCTTATCGTGGTCCTGGACTATCTTTAGCAGTTATGTCTGATCAAATGACATGTTCTTGGGGAAACTCTGGAATGCGTGATACTTCTAGTGAACCAAGAATAGCTTTTGATAATAATTCAACTTACGGGAGCTCTTATATTACTGAAAACTTTTTCAACTCTATGTATTCTGTTTTAGCAGATTCTAACGGTCTTGTTGCAGGAATATTAGGAGGAAGTAATTTTAGCGACAATGATAAAGTCGAAGCATTAGCTAGATTTGGTCAAGCAGCTTCCCTAGGTTCTTTAGCACAGGTCTTTAATAAAGTATATGTTTCTGACGAAACAGGTACCTTAAATGAAGGATTAGCATATACATATGCTCAAGCTATGGATCTTGCGATTCAGAAAATAGATTTGGCAATTATTGCTGCAGATAGAGGAGATTTTACATTATCTGAAGGACAAATTAATGGAAGCACTTACAGCAGTGCAGAATTTAGTAAATATTTGAACTCTTATGCTGCTAGATTATTAGCAACTAGTGCTAGAAATGCAAGCGAAAGAGCAGCTTTAGATTGGAATAAAATCTTAGGTTATGCAAATAACGGATTAGATTTTGATGTTACCGTTCTAGGTGATGGGTACTCTTCTTGGTATTCTGAATGGCCTATTTATATGATTTATCCAGGTTGGGCACGTGTTGATTTACGTACTATCAACATGATGGACCCATCATATCCTGACTATTGGCCAGCTAGTGCAGTTTCATTGCCACAAGCTACCTCAGCAGATGCAAGACTTGCTTCTGATTATGATTATAAATCATCTCAAGATTTTATAGCAAATAGAGGAACATATCATTATTCTTCTTACCGTTATAAGCGCTATGATAGTTATACAAATACAGGTTGGCAAACTTTTCACCCAGAATTCTTAGCTGCTGAAAATGACTTATACAAAGCAGAAGCTTTAATGAGAACTGGAAACGTAAGTGGAGCTGCTGCAGTAATAAATGCAGGTACAAGAACTTCAAGAGGTAATCTTGCAAATGTAGCCCCTGTTCAAGCAGATGTTGCTTATGCAATTCATTATGAAAGAATAGTTGAACTAGGACAAACTGGTTTAGGACTTGCTTTCTTTGAAATGAGAGGTTTAGATCTTTTACAATCGGGTACATTATTACATTTCCCTATTCCTGGAGCGGCTTTAGATGCAAACAGCGAAGATAATTATACTTTTGGTGGAACTACAGGTGTAGCTGGACAAGATTATTCTAATGGAGGCTGGAGATAATTTTAATATAAAACAACAATAACATTATGAAAAATAATATAAATAAGTATATATCAATCATTACATTAATGGTTGTTAGTTTAACTTTTACTTCTTGTTTAGACGAAGAGGTAGACTTTGGAGAAGATGCATCCAAAGTTGTCGCTAACATATTCAATTTTAGCGGACCTGAAGTTTCTTATGAACAAGAGACTGCTCTATACTCTGTTGGTACAAGAGCTGGATCAGAATTTATTTGGAACGTAACTGGTGGTGAGGCTCAGCCTGTAGCTGGAGGAACGTCTATGATGAATGTATTTTTTACTGAACCTGGAACAGCTACTGTTTCTGTATTTGAAAGAACAGCAAATGGTCAGGAATCTGAAGTAAGTATGATGAGTGTAAATGTTTTCGGACTTCCTTGTAATTGGACTTTAGTAACTCATGACACCTATGGAGATGGATGGAATGGAGGATATATAGAGGTTATAACCAATGGTATTACTACGCAATATGTTCAGCCAGCAGGTCCTTCTGATGTTACACATTTGATAGCTGTTAGTAACGGTGCTGAATTTTCAATAGCATATGTTTCTGGTGGTGGTACAGGTGGTGGACCAGGATGGGAAAGTGAAAACTATTTCAAATTAACTGCTCCTGACGGAACTACTATGTGGGAATCAGGTTCATTAGATTATTCATCTATACCAACTGAAGGCGTTGTTACAAGTGGTACTAACGAATGTCCATAATTTAAAAGTATAATTTAAAAAAGCCACCATTCTTGGTGGCTTTTTTTTTTAAATCTAAGTATGAAAATCTACATTTACATTTTATTTATATTTATCAGTTTTAAAGTAACGGCACAAAATACCGTTGGCACAATTCTGAATAGCAATGATGCTTATGACGGTTATACCTTATTTGCACCTCTAGGGTCTAATGAAACATATCTAATTAATAATTGCGGTGAGATTGTTCATCAATGGTCTAGCCCTTTTAGACCATCTGCTTCCGTTTACCTTTTAGAAAACGGAAATCTTCTTAAAACAGGGAAAATACAAAATTCAGCAATTACCTTTGGTGGTGTTGGTGGTCAAATAGAATTATTTGATTGGGATAATAATTTACTTTGGGAGTATACATACTCATCACCAGAGTTTACGCAAAATCATGATGTTTACCCATTGCCAAATGGGAATATATTAATGCTGGCCGTGACTGTTATGCCTAAGAACGAAGCAATACTTGCAGGTAGAGACCCTTCTTTAATTTTAGATGAAAATGTATTTATACCCAAAATTGTCGAATTAGAACCAATACTTGGCACAGACGAAGCTAATATAATATGGGAATGGAATATGAAAGATCACTTAATTCAGGATTTTGACGATACGAAAGATAATTTTGGTGTTGTAAAAGACCATCCTGAATTGTTAGACTTCAACTATCTGGCCGCAGAACTAGGTAATTCGAATTGGTTACATATTAATTCTTTACAATACAATGAAAATCTAGATCAACTAATTATAAGTTCCAGACTTTTGAGCGAAATTTATATAATAGATCATTCTACCAGCGAAGCAGAGGCCGCTTTACATTCTGGTGGGACGTATGAAAAAGGTGGTGATTTCTTATACCGATGGGGAAATCCGGAATCGCATGGTATGGGAGATGCCGATAGCAGAACATTGTTTAGTCAACATTATCCGCATTGGATTGCTGATGACTTAGTAGATGCTGGTAAATTACTTATTTTTAGCAATGGGAACTCTAGAAGATTTTCAAGTATAGAGATGATATCTCCAACTACATCATCCGAAGGGGTATATACTTTTGACACCACATTAGGATATGGACCGACAGCAGCCGAATGGACATATACAAATCCTGTAGAACCAGAAAACTTTTTTTCATCAATACTGTCAAGCGCACAAAGACTACCTAACGGAAATATGTTGATATGTGATGGAGATTCAGGTTATTTCTTCGAAATTGATAATAACAACAGTATTGTATGGGAGTACATTAATCCAGACACTAATAACGGAATAATTTCTCAAGGAGGAACTGCATCTGCTAATTTTGTATTTAGAGCCATCAAATTTCCTAAAGATTACGCCGCGTTTACGGGTAAAGATTTAACTCCAACAACAACTGTAGAGATAAATACAAATGGAAATAGTTGCAACGTATTAGGTGTTACCCCATTTGAAATCTCAGATAACGTAAATATCTACCCAAATCCAACTACTGGTTTTATTTCTGTTAATACTAAGCTCTCAATAGATAAAATTGAAATTTATAACACGCTTGGAAAGCTAATGAAAAGTGTTTTAAATAATAAAAATGTTTCTATCGAAAACTATTATGCTGGTATTTATTTTATTAGAATTTATTCTGGTAATACTATTGTAACTAAAAAAATTATAAAAATTTAAGTAAATCTTTAATTATTGTAAAAAACCACCTCTATTGAGGTGGTTTTTTTTTTTATAAGTACCTTTGCAAAATGGAGGATAATATAAAGGTAGCAACAACGAACATATTTGGTATTAGGGCAATTATAGAAGCAATTGACAGTGGCTCGACTATGAACAAAATATACCTTCAAAAAGACTTAAGAGGTAGCCTATATTATGAATTAGATAAATTGATAAAGGAAAAGAAAATAGCTACCAGTCTTGTTCCTATAGAGAAGTTAAATCGCTTATCTAAAAACGGTAACCATCAGGGTGCTGTTGCTCAAATATCTCCAGTAGAATTTCATGATTTAGAGGAACTTATAG
>CAJXAS010000016.1 GCA_913050305.1 uncultured Polaribacter sp.
CAAGTATGGGAAATGGAATTCCTATTTTAGGAACTGTTACTAAAAAATGTAAAGTCGAAAAAGTAAGTGATAAAATATTTAAAATTGTTTTAACACAAGGTTTAAATCGACAGATTAGAAGAATGTGCGAATACTTAGATTACGAAGTAATAAAGTTAAAGCGCACGAGAATTATGAATGTAGAACTTGGTTATTTACAATCAGGAGATTGGAGAGAATTAACGGAAGATGAGATGAAAGAGATTAATAATATGATCTCTAGTTCTTCAAAAACAGAAGAGGCTTCTGTCGCTGAAGAAAAACCAAAACAAGCAAAACCAAAGAGAGGTAAAGCACCTACAAAAAACGATTTTAATAAAAAAAGTGCCTCTTTTAGAAAATCGTCACCGAAAAGTAAAAGAAGTAATAGTAGTTTTTCATCTAAAAAGAAACGTTGGTAGTATAAAAATATTTTCAAATTCTTTATTGAAACAACAATACAAGGTTTTAAAGCCTCGTAAAATCAGTGTAATATGGGGAGAATACTCCTTGTAAAATAATAGTATATTTGTCCATAATGAAATTCGATTTAAAAATAACCGATCCCAAGAGTAAAGCCAGAGCTGGTGAAATTACCACAGATCACGGAACTATAGAGACCCCTATATTCATGCCAGTTGGAACAGTTGGTACTGTAAAAGGTGTACATCAAACAGAATTAAAAGACCAGATAAATCCTGATATTATTTTAGCTAATACCTACCATTTATTCTTACGTCCGGGTATGGATATTTTAGAAAAAGCAGGTGGTATACATAAATTCATGAATTGGGATCGAAATATTTTAACAGATTCTGGAGGTTACCAAGTGTACTCTCTATCAGGTAGAAGGAAAATTAATGAAGAGGGCGTAAAGTTTAAAAGTCATATTGATGGTTCTACGCATTTCTTTACTCCAGAAAACGTAATGGAAACTCAGCGTACAATTGGTGCGGATATTATTATGGCTTTCGATGAATGTACTCCTTATCCTTGTGATTATAATTATGCAAAACGTTCTATGCACATGACGCATAGATGGTTAGATAGATGCATGAATCATTTAGAAAAATTACCTTTTAAATATGGTTTTGAGCAAACATTTTTTCCAATTGTTCAAGGAAGTACCTATAAAGATTTAAGAAAACAATCTGCAGAATACATCGCAAACGCTGGAGCACAAGGAAATGCAATTGGAGGTCTTTCCGTTGGTGAGCCTGCTGAAGAATTGTATGGAATGACAGAAATTGTCTGCGAAATTTTACCAGAAGATAAGCCACGTTATTTAATGGGTGTTGGTACACCAATTAATATTTTAGAAAACATTGCGTTAGGGGTAGATATGTTTGATTGTGTAATGCCAACAAGAAATGCAAGAAACGGAATGTTGTTTACAGCGCATGGCTCTATTAATATAAAAAATAAAAAGTGGGAAGATGATTTTTCTCCAATAGATGATATGGGAATTACTTGGGTAGATACGATGTACTCTAAAGCTTATTTACGTCATCTTTTTGCAGCAAAAGAAATGTTAGGAAAGCAGATTGCATCTATTCATAATTTAGGTTTTTATGTTTGGCTAACGCGTGAAGCTAGAAAACATATTATAGCGGGAGATTTTAGAGAATGGAAAGATAAAATGGTAAAACAAATGGATAAAAGATTGTAGCTATTCGTTGCTGCCAAAAACTAAAAAAATAATTGAAAATAATTGATTGGTACATATTAAAAAGATTTTTGGTAACATTTTTGTTCACCTTATTAATCTTGATTCCCATAGCAATTGCTATTGATGTTTCTGAAAAAATAGATAATTTTTTAGAGCATCCAAACTTGGGGCTAAATGAAGTTTTAAATGATTATTATTTAAATTTCATTATTTACTATACCAATACATTCATGCCTTTGGCGTTGTTTATAGCAGTAATTTTATTTACTTCGAAGCTTTCTAATAATACAGAAATTATAGCAATTACAAATGCGAAAGTTTCATTTACACGTTTTATGTATCCTTATTTTATAGGGGCTACTTTAATTACAATACTCTCTTTAGGAATGAATCATTATGTAGTTCCAAATAGCAGCAAGATTAGAAAAGCATTTGAAAAAAAATACATTAATAATTCAAAACAGAAAAACGCGTTAAAATATGTTTCTGATTTTAGTTTGCAGCTTACAGACAGTACTTATATTTTTATTAGAAGTTTTAACACAGAAAATAATGTAGGGAATGATTTTAATTCAGAAACCTATAATGGTTTAGAATTAATATCTAAACTTTCTGCGGATAGGTTAAGTTACAATAATAAAGACTCTATATTTACTTTAAACCGATGGAGAAAACGTTTAGTTTATAAAGATAAAGACAGTATTTTCTCTGGTAATAAAATGGACACTGTATTTAATTTTACACCTAAAGATTTAATCTATAAATCTGCTTTTGCTCAAGAAATGCCGTCTAATGAATTAGTAGCATTTATAAATATCTCTAAGAAAAGAGGGGTAAAGAATTTAAACGCTTATTTAGTAGAACTCTATAAAAGAAGTAGCTTACCAATAGCTTCTTATATTCTTACAATAATTGCGGTTGCTCTAGCTTTTAGAAAAAGAAGAGGAGGAACAGGTGTTAATTTGGCGGTTGGTGTGGGTATTATGTTTTTGTATGTTTTCTTTATGAAAGTTGGAGAAGTTTTAGGATCTGTTGCAGGCGTTAACTCGCTGGCTTATGTTTGGATTCCTAATATTCTTTTTGGTCTGATAGCAATTTATCTCTACTTCCATGCAAGAAAGTAAATTTAAAAATTATTTATTACTTCATCTCATTGTTTTTATATGGGGTTTTACTGCAATTCTGGGAGCTTTAATAACAATAGATGCAATTCCTTTAGTTTGGTATAGAATGTTATTGGCAGTGTTATTTATTGCCATTTACTTTTTATGGAAGAAGAAATCATTTAAAGTAGATAGAGCAGGGCTTTTAAAATTTTTCTTCACAGGAGTTGTTATTGCTTTGCATTGGGTTTTCTTTTTTAAAGCGATAAAAGTTTCTAATGTTTCTGTTGCTTTAGTAACGATGAGTACTGGAGCTTTTTTTACAGCATTAATAGAACCTGTTTTTTTTAAAAGAAAAATAAATTCTTTAGAGATGTTCCTAGGTTTATTAGTAATTGCAGGCTTGTATATTATTTTTAATTTTGAAAGTCAGTATAAAGTAGGAATTATTTATGCCTTAATAGCTTCTTTTCTAGGTGCTTTATTTGCGGTTTTAAACGGTTTATTTATCAAGAAGTATACAGCTGATACTATCTCATTTTATCAATTATTTTTTGGTGTTGTTTTTATTACTATTTACCTGTTATTTACAAATAGCTTTTCAGTAAGCTTTTTTCAAATCCCTGCATCCGATTGGATGTATTTAATAGTTTTAAGCAGTATTTGCACTGCATATGCATTTATAGCTTCTGTGCAAGTAATGAAATACTTATCTCCTTACACAGTTATGCTTACTATTAATTTAGAGCCTATTTATGCAATTGTATTAGCACTATTTATTTTTGGGGATAAAGAGCAAATGAGTAGTACCTTTTATTTAGGTGCTTTTATTGTGTTATTCGTTGTTTTGTTAAATGGCATTATAAAAAACAGAAGTATTTTGAAAGAGAAGTTTCAACAAAAATGGAATAGAAAAAAGTAAATTATATCTACCTGAAAAGTAATTTTTATAGTATGTTTGTCTTTACAAACAACTAAAATCAAAACACCACAGTATGGAGTATTTAGAATTTGAAATGCCTATAAAAGAGCTTCAAGATCAACTACAAAAATGTCAAATTATTGGTGAGGAAAGTGAAGTAGATGTTACTGCTACTTGTAAAAAAATAGAAAAGAAACTAGTAGATGCTAGGAAAAATATATACAAAAACTTAACACCTTGGCAGCGTGTTCAGTTATCTAGACATCCAAGTAGACCTTATACTTTGGATTATATTAAAGCAATTTGTGGAGACACCTTTATGGAACTTCATGGAGACAGAAATGTTGGTGATGATAAAGCGATGATTGGTGGTTTAGGTAAAATTGGCGATCAATCTTATATGTTTATTGGACAACAGAAAGGGTATAACACTAAAACACGTCAGTATAGAAACTTCGGGATGGCAAATCCTGAAGGTTATAGAAAAGCATTGCGTTTAATGAAAATGGCAGAGAAATTTGGCATTCCAGTTGTAACTTTACTGGACACTCCAGGAGCGTATCCTGGCTTAGAGGCAGAAGAGCGTGGACAAGGAGAAGCAATTGCAAGAAATATCTTTGAAATGACCATTTTAAAAACACCAATTATAACAGTTGTTATTGGTGAAGGTGCTTCAGGTGGTGCTTTAGGAATTGGAGTAGGAGACAGAGTTTACATGATGGAAAATACTTGGTATACTGTAATTTCTCCAGAATCTTGTTCTTCTATTTTATGGAGAAGTTGGGAGTATAAAGAGCAGGCTGCGGCAGCTTTAAAATTGACTGGTACAGATATGAAGAGAATGAAGTTGATTGATGGTATCATTAAAGAACCAGTTGGAGGAGCACATTCGGATAGAGAGGGTGCTTTTACGGCGGTACAAGAACAAATAACTATTGCTTTTAATGAATTAAAAGATTTACCTGAAGAAGCGTTAGTTGCTCAGAGAATGGATAAATATGCTAAAATGGGAGTTTATAAAGAGTAATTTTTAAATACTCTTTATAGTTTAGAATATATAAAAAAAAGCGAAATTCAAATTAATGAATTTCGCTTTTTTATTTTTCTTATGGGTATTTAGATACCTAAAGAAGTAAATAATTGTTTTAATCTAGGTTCGGAAGGTCTAGGTGCATTTGCATTAACAATGTTTCCCTTAGGATCTATTAATATAAATCTTGGAATTGAATTGATTTGATACGCTTTCTGGAAATCGTAATCTTGTCCTGCCCACAATTGCGTTCCTGTTAATTGTTTATCCTTTACAAATTTTCTCCATTTATTTTCTGCAGCATCCCATGAACCACCACTTCTTCTTGATTCATCTGTAGAAATACTAACAAAAGCTATGTTTTTTCTGTGGTATTCTTTTTCTAAGGAACTTAAAAAAGGAATTTGCTGAATACAAGGTCCGCACCAGGTTGCCCAAACATCAATATAAATGTATTTTCCTTTAAAAGAATCTAAAGACTTTTCTCCTCCTTTAAAGTCCATGTAATTTTTAAATTCTGGAGAAGGTGACCCTTTAGCAAATGCTTTATTTTTAGCATACATTTTATTAAAATAATTCATCATTTGAGCAGTTTGTTGATTTGCTGTTTCGACCAAAGAACTGTCAATGTTTTTATAGGAGTTTAAAATGCTGTCGTATTTTTGTTTTATAGTTTCTAATTTGGTTTTAAATTGATTTTCTTTCAATTCTAAAATAGCGGTAGGGTCTCCAAGTTTTTGACTTTCCTTTATTTGTGCTAGCATAAAGTTGCTATTTTCTGATCCATTTCCAGAAAAGGAAATGCTAGTCATAAAGTCTTCTGCATTTGCATTTATACTAATATTAAAACCGTTTTTTAAATATATAGGTGCTCTTTTAGCACTTGTAGTAAGTGTATATATTGCTTTTTCAACTCTTAGAGTGTCTTTAAAAGTACCGTCTGTATTTATAGCAATTGTTTTAATAATCCCAGTTTGTCCTGCGATCGTAAGTATAGAATCCTTATTGTTTTCTAATTTCCCTGATAAGTAGAGATATTCCGTAGCGTTTTTACCCGTGCAAGAAGCAAGGAGTATCAATGTGAATAAAAGGAGGCTATTTTTCTTCATTTTTTGTTTTTGCTTTAGCGTACAAATATAAAAATTTATGTTTTTTTAAATAATTTATTGAGGCACTACCTTGTTAATGTTTTCCTAAAAAAAATAAATAATTGAAAAAAAAACCCAAACATTTGTTTGGGTTTTTAAATTTTAAGAAGCTGATTTTGTTTTTATCTTCTTTTTAGTTTTCTCTATTTGAATTGTGAGTTTATTTTCTTTCTCATCAAGATCCATTTTAATAGTATCACCCTCAGAGAGTTTAGAATTTACAATTTCTTCTGCTAAAGCATCTTCAATGTATTTCTGTATCGCTCTTTTAAGAGGTCTAGCTCCGTATTTCTTATCGAATCCTTTATCTGCTATATAGTCTTTAGCTTTCTCGCTTAGATCTAATGTGTAGCCTAAGTCAGATATTCTATTTAATAATTTATCTAATTCAATATCTATTATTGCATGTATGTCTTCTCTTTCTAGCGCGTTAAAGATAATTACGTCATCTATTCTGTTTAGAAACTCAGGAGCAAAAGATTTTTTTAAAGCACCTTCTATAACAGATTTAGCATGTTCGTCTGCCTGTGCTGCTTTCGTAGCAGTACCAAAACCAACACCGCCGCCAAAATCTTTTAATTGGCGTGCACCAATATTAGAAGTCATAATAATTATGGTATTTCTAAAGTCGATTTTTCTTCCCAAGCTATCTGTGATAAAGCCATCATCTAAAATTTGTAGCAAAATATTAAATACATCTGGATGTGCTTTTTCTATCTCGTCTAATAAAATAACAGCATACGGTTTTCTTCTTACTTTTTCAGTTAATTGTCCTCCTTCTTCGTAACCAACATATCCTGGAGGTGCACCAATTAGGCGAGAAATAGCAAATTTCTCCATGTATTCACTCATGTCAATTCTAATCAAAGAATCATCAGAATCAAATAATTCACGAGCTAGTACTTTTGCTAATTGTGTTTTACCAACACCAGTTTGGCCTAAAAAGATAAAGGATCCAATAGGTTTGTTTGGATCTTTTAATCCAACTCTATTTCTTTGTATTGCCTTCACTACTTTTGTCACTGCAATATCTTGTCCCACAACTTTTCCTTTAATTAGTTGCGGTAATTCGTGTAATTTTTCTGTTTCTGCTTCTGCAACTCTATTCACAGGAATTCCTGTCATCATAGAAACTACTTCTGCAACATTATCTTCTGTAACAATTTCTCTATTTTGTTTAGAGTCATCTTCCCATTGTTTCTGAGCAGAATCTAGTGCAGCTTCCATGTTTTTTTCATCATCACGCAACTTTGCAGCTTCTTCGTATTTCTGTCCGTTTACTGCTTTTGTTTTTTGACTTCGAACAGTTTCTAGTTGAGATTCTAGATCTAAAACTTGTTGAGGTACTACAATATTGGTAATATGAATTCTAGAACCCGCCTCATCTAAAGCATCAATAGCTTTGTCTGGTAGGTATCTGTCTGTCATATATCTATTTGTTAATTTTACACAAGCATTAATGGCTTCATCTGTATAATTTACATGATGATGTTCTTCATATTTAGATTTAATGTTTTGTAAGATTTGAATGGTTTCGTCTACGGAAGTAGGCTCTACAATTACCTTTTGAAAACGACGTTCTAAAGCACCATCTTTTTCTATATTTGTTCTAAACTCGTCTAAAGTAGTTGCACCAATACATTGAATTTCTCCACGTGCTAAGGCAGGTTTTAACATATTAGAAGCGTCTAGAGAACCCGTTGCACCACCGGCGCCAACAATGGTATGAATTTCGTCTATAAAAAGAATAATATCCTCATTCTTTTCAAGTTCATTCATTAAAGCCTTCATACGTTCTTCAAATTGACCACGGTATTTTGTACCCGCCACCAAACTTGCTAAATCTAAAGAGACCAAACGTTTATCAAATAAAATTCTAGAAACTTTACGTTCTATAATTCTTAAAGCCAAGCCTTCTGCAATAGCAGATTTACCAACACCTGGTTCACCTATTAGCATTGGGTTATTTTTCTTTCTTCTACTTAGAATTTGTGAAACACGTTCAATTTCTTTTTGTCTTCCCACAACCGGGTCTAATTTTCCTCTTTCTGCTAAATCCGTTAAATCTCTACCAAAATTATCTAAAACAGGTGTTTTAGATTTTTTTACATTTTGTGTTTTTTTAGATTGGTCAAAAGGGTTCGGTTTTTCTGAAGGAAACTCGTCATCAGAAGGAGTTTCTGCAATTGGGTTGTTTGGCAAATTATCTGTGTCTTCTGCATGTAATTGTTTATATAAAGCCTTGGCTTCATCATAATTTACATGGTACTTCTGAATTAGTTTTGTTGTTGGGTCATTTTCATTTCTAAGAATGCATAATAATAAATGAGCAGTATCAATAGACTCACTTTGGTATAATTTTGCTTCTAGAAATGTAGTTTTAAGCGCTTTTTCTGCTTGCCTTGTTAAATGTAAGTTTTTCTTACTCGAAGTATCTGTAAATGCAGGGTTTAATTGTTCTAGTTTTTTACGCAATAGCACCGTGTCTACATCAAATGCAGTTAAGATTTCCATTGCTTTTCCTTCTCCTTTTCTTATTAAGCCTAATAACAAATGTTCAGTCCCAATAAATTCATGGCCTAACCTTAGCGCCTCTTCTTTACTGAATGCTATTACATCTCTTACTTTTGGTGAAAAATTATCGTCCATATTATATTCTCTATTGATGTAAATTTAGTTCTTTTTTTTTCTAATTAATTACAAAAAAGGTGCCAATCTTTAAAAAACTGACAGTTTGACTAGGACTACAATTTATAAAACTATTGAAAATCAACCAAATAAATAGCTGTTAAAAATTATTAAAAAATGTTGATAACTCTCTTTAATTCAGAACGGGTATGTTTTTGTAAATTCTAATAGAAATAGTATCTTGCCTTGTTTTAAAAAAGTGAATAAATATTTATAGAATATATATATGGCAGACGGAGAAAAAGTAATTCCTATTAACATAGAAGAGCAGATGAAAGCTGCGTATATCGATTATTCGATGTCAGTGATTGTTTCAAGAGCATTACCAGATGTTAGAGATGGTTTAAAACCCGTTCATAGAAGAGTTTTATTTGGTATGCATGAGCTAGGAATTAAGGCAACTGGGTCTTACAAAAAATCGGCAAGAATTGTTGGAGAAGTTTTAGGTAAATTTCACCCGCACGGAGATACTTCTGTGTATGATTCTATGGTAAGAATGGCGCAAAACTGGAGTGTACGTTACATGATGGTAGATGGGCAAGGGAATTTCGGTTCTGTAGATGGAGATTCACCAGCGGCAATGCGTTATACTGAGGTTAGAATGCAGAAAATATCAGAAGACATGTTGGCTGATATTGAAAAAGATACTGTAGATCATCGTTTGAACTTTGATGATACTTTGCAAGAACCAACGGTTTTACCAACACGCATTCCTAATTTATTAGTAAACGGTGCTTCTGGAATTGCAGTAGGTATGGCAACAAATATGGCACCACACAACCTAACAGAGGTTATTAATGGTACGCTAGCATATATAGAGAACAGAGAGATTGAAATAGATGAGTTAATGCAGCACATTACCGCACCAGATTTTCCTACAGGAGGAATTATATATGGTTACGATGGTGTAAGAGATGCTTTTCATACTGGTAGAGGACGTATTGTCATGCGCGCTAAAGCTATCGTTGAAGAAGTGAAGGGGCGTGAGTGCATTATTGTTACAGAGATTCCTTACCAAGTGAATAAAGCAGAAATGATTAAAAAAACTGCTGAACTGGTTAATGATAAGAAAATTGAAGGTATTTCTAATATTAGAGATGAGTCTGACAGAAACGGAATGCGTATTGTGTATATTTTAAAACGTGATGCAATTCCTAATATCGTATTAAATAAATTATTTAAGTACACGCAATTACAAACTTCTTTTAGTGTGAATAATATTGCCTTGGTAAAAGGAAGACCAGAGCAATTAAATTTAAAACAACTAATTCATTATTTTGTTGAGCACAGGCATGAAGTTGTTGTTAGAAGAACAGAATTTGATCTTAAAAAGGCAGAAGCAAGAGCACATATTTTAGAGGGATTAATTATTGCTTCAGATAACATTGATGAGGTAATTGCTACCATTCGTGCATCTAAAAATGCAGATGAAGCTCGTGAGAAGTTAATCGTGCGTTTTGAGTTGACAGAAATTCAAGCAAAAGCCATCGTAGAGATGCGTTTGCGTCAATTAACAGGTTTAGAGCAAGATAAATTGCGCGCAGAGTTTGACGCAATTATGTTAACCATAACAGATTTAAAAGATATTTTAGCAAACGAACCAAGACGTTACGATATTATTAAAGAAGAGTTAGCACATATTAAAGACAAGTACGGAGACGAGCGCAGATCTATTATAGAATATGCTGGTGGAGACATGAGAATTGAAGACATGATACCAGATACAAAGGTGGTGGTTACAATTTCGAATGCTGGATATTTAAAACGCACAAATTTAGAAGAATATAAAGTTCAGAATAGAGGTGGTAGAGGTCAAAAAGGTGCAACTACTAGAAATGAAGATTTCTTAGAGCACTTATTTGTAGGTACAAATCATCAATACATGATGTTCTTTACGCAGAAAGGAAAAGTATTTTGGATGCGTGTATATGAAATTCCTGAAGGTGGTAAAAACACTAAAGGTAGAGCAATGCAAAACTTAATCAATATAGAACCAGATGATAAAGTAAAGGCGTTCTTAGTAACACAAGATTTAAAAGACGAAGAATATATTAATAGCCATTATGTAATTATGGCAACTAAAAAAGGACAAGTTAAAAAGACTTCTTTAGAACAGTATTCTAGACCAAGAACAAATGGTATTAATGCAATTACCATTAAAGAAGGTGATGAGTTATTAGAAGCAAAACTAACAACTGGAGATAGTCAAGTAATGTTGGCATTAGCATCTGGTAAATCAATTCGTTTTGAAGAAGCAAAAACCCGCCCAATGGGAAGAACTGCTTCTGGGGTAAGAGGAATTACTTTACAGCATGAAAATGATGAGGTAATTGGTATGGTTGCTGTAAATGATATGGAAAGCAATATTCTTGTGGTTTCAGAAAAAGGATTTGGTAAGCGTTCTAAATTAGAAGACTACAGAGTTACCAATAGAGGTGGTAAAGGTGTAAAAACTTTAAATATTTCTGAGAAAACAGGTAATTTAGTAGCTATTAAAAATGTAAATGATTCTAATGATTTAATGATTATAAATAAATCTGGATTAACTATTAGAATGGCTGTAGAAGACTTAAGGGTTATGGGACGTGCAACACAGGGTGTTCGTTTAATTAACATTAAAGATTCTGATAGCATTGCAGCTGTTGCTAAAGTCGCGCACGAAGAAGACGTAGAAGAAGATTTAGAAGGTGAAACGGAAGATGGCACAGAAATTGAAAATGATTCAAGTGAAAATGAATCAAATGAAAATAACGAAGAATAATTAATCAAATAATTTTTAAAATGAAAAATCAAATATTAGCAATTTCTCTAGGTTTAATTTCTATGATCGCCTTTGGCCAGAAAAGTGAATTAAAAACAGCAGAAAAAGCAATAAAGAAAGGTGAGTTTGCCACAGCATTGGTTGCTGTAAACTCTGTAGATGCAATGTTAGCAACTATGGCTTCTAAATACAAAGCAAAGTATTACTTCTTAAAAGGGCAAGCATTAGCTGGTGAAAGTAATTATGCAGCGGCAGCAGATAGTTTTAACAATCTTTTTGATTATGAAATTGAAATAGGAAAGAAAAAATATACAAAGCTAGCAAAGCCTATGTTTGGTTCTCTGGTGCAAAAAGTATCTACAAAGGCAATAGATCTTTATAGCAATGACAAGAACTATAAAGATGCAGCTACTAATTTTCATTTAACGTATAAGTTAAGTCCTACAGATACAACGTTTCTATACAACGCAGCTCTTAGTGCTTCGTTAGCAAAAGAGTACGATGTTGCTTTAGGACACTATAGAGAATTGAAGAAAATAGGATATACAGGAATTACTACGCAATATTTAGCAGTTAGTATAGAATCTGGTAAAGTAGAAGATTTGGGTTCAAAAAATCAAAGAGATTTAATGGTTAAAGCAAAGCAATATAAAGAACCTACCGAAAAGGTATCTGAATCTAAACAAGCTGATATTGTAAAAAATATTGGTTATATTTTAGTAAACCAAGGAAAAACAGAAGAAGCTATAGTTGCACTGCAAGAGGCTAGAAAAGCGAATCCAAAAGATGTTAATTTAATACTTAATGAGGCGCAGTTGTATATTAAGTTAGATAGAATGGACAAGTTTGGGGCTTTAATGCAGGAAGCTGTAAAGTTAGACCCTACAAACCCTACGTTATTTTTTAATTTAGGCGTTGTAAATGCAAATGAAGGTAAAATAGAAGAGGCGGTAGCTTATTACAAGAAAGCAATTGAATTAAAGCCAGACTACGGAGATGCGTATATGAATCTAGCGGTTGCGATGCTTGCAGAAGAAAAAGAAATTATTGAGGAAATGAATAATAATTTATCGGATTATGATAAGTATGACGCATTGCTTGCAAAGCAGAAAGCACTTTATATAAAAGCGTTACCTTATTTAATGAAAGCAGACACTATAGAGAGATCTGAAGGAACCGTTAGAACATTGTTAAACATGTATGATACTTTAGAAATGATCGAAGAAGCAGATGCTTTAAGGCCAATTTATAAAGAAATGAGAGGTCAATAAGTTATTGAATTTCTAAACATAAAAAAATCCGAAACTTTTAAGTTTCGGATTTTTTTATATAATTTTTTTTATCACTCTTAATTTATGGGTATGCTTTTGAAGATCTGAATTAAAAATTCCACTATGATCTAAGCTATCTATTCTTACTTTTCCGTGAGCATGTATGATGTGGTAATCATTTAAAATAATACCAACATGAATAATTTCTCCTTCTTCATTGTCAAAAAAAGCCAAATCTCCCGGCTCGCTTTCTTCAATAAAACTAAGTACTTCGCCTTGGGTAGCTTGTTGTTTTGCATCTCTTAATAATTGATACCCACAAAGTTTATAAACCATTTGCGTAAAACCAGAACAATCAATACCAAAAGGAGTTTTTCCTCCCCACAAAAAAGGTGCATTTAAATAAGTGAATGCAGTTTTTAAAAGATCGCTTTTAGAAGATATTCCATGAAAAACAGAATTGTCGTACCTATATTTGTTACTTCCTAATCTTAACTTTCCTTCCGTAAAAAAAGGCAATTGAGAACCTATTGCAATTGTTGTTAATTCGTTTTGTTCATCTGTAACAAAGTCTACTATTTCAGCAGCATAGGTAATCGTTTTATTATTTATTTGTATGTAGTTCTCTTCAGTAATTTCAAGATATTGCTTGTTGTCTATAAAACCCTCAAATTTATCAAAAGCCAAACGAATTTTAGTCCAGCTTTTTTGCTTTTCAATTATTTCAAAATGCTCACCAAATAAAACCTGACTAATCATTTCAGATTTGTCAGATTCCTCTAGTCTTAAAGGAACAATACTTATATTACAAATGCCGTATAACAAGTTTTTAATTGTTAGTTTTTAGTTTTTTTACTTTTTCCTTAAGAAATTCTTTCGATAATCATAGCACTAGCACCACCACCTCCATTGCAGATTGCTGCGGCACCAAATTTGGCGTTATTTTGTTTTAAAATAGAAGTTAAGGCAATTACTATTCTAGCACCAGAGACTCCTAAGGGGTGTCCTAAAGAGACCGCGCCACCATTAACGTTTACTTTGTCATCTGTAATATTTAAAAGCTTCATATTGGCTAAACCTACAATAGAAAAAGCTTCATTCAATTCAAAAAAGTCTACATCATTAATAGAGAGATTTGCTTTGGCTAATGCCTTTGGAAGTGCCTTTGCTGGTGCAGTTGTAAACCATTTTGGTTCGTGTGCAGCATCTGCGTAACTTCTAACTTTTGCAAGCGGAGTAATTTTTAATTCTTTTGCCTTTTCGGCAGACATTAAAACCAATGCAGCACCACCATCATTGATTGTAGAGGCGTTTGCAGCAGTAACTGTTCCGTCTTTTGTAAAGGCTGCTCTTAATGAAGCAATTTTCTCCATTTTTACATTTTTGAATTCTTCATCTTCAGAGAAAATAATTGCATCTCCACGTCTCTGAGGAATTTCTACGGGCACAATTTCATCGGCATATTTCCCAGCACTCCAGGCTTTTGCAGAACGTTCATAAGACTGTATTGCAAAGTTGTCTTGCGCTTCTCTAGAAAAATTATATTCAGTAGCACAAGCATCTGCACAAACACCCATAGGAATTTTGCCATATGCATCTACCAATCCATCTTTCTGCATGCCATCTTCCATGGTGATTGGCCCAAATTTATTACCATTTCTAGCATGTTGATAATGCGGGATAGCACTCATGTTTTCCATTCCACCTGCAACAACAATTTCAGCATCACCTAAAGCAATGGATTGTGCTGCCAACATAATCGATTTCATACCAGAAGCACAAACTTTATTTACAGTTGTACATGGCACTGTGTCTGGAAGGCCAGCATAGATTGCAGCCTGTCTTGCAGGTGCTTGTCCTAAGCCAGCGGAAACTACATTTCCCATATATACTTCGTCTACCAGTTCTGGTGATAAATTAATTTTAGTTAAAGCTCCTTTTATTGCGATAGCACCTAGTTTTGTTGCGGGTATAGAAGATAAACTTCCCATAAAACTTCCAATAGGTGTTCTGGCAACAGATACAATTACTACTTCTTTCATATGATGTTTTCAGATTATTTTTACACAAGGTTATACGCGAAATTAAACTTTTTTAATCGATTTTGATAGGTTTGTCTCTTTTCAATCTCTAACCTTAACTTTTTTGCAGTAAGTTTGTATTAATAAGATACATAATATGAGCAATTTCGTTAATAAACTCTATCAGAAAAACACCATCATCTATAAAGTAATTTTATTTTTAATTACTACAGTTGCTATTGTTTATTTATTTCCAAAAGGAGGGCAGTTTAAGTATGATTTTAATAATGGACAATTATGGAAATACGATAATTTATATGCACCTTTTGATTTTGCGGTTCAAAAATCTGAAGCTGAAATTAAAATAGAAAAACAGCGAATAGAAGCCAGTTCAAAACTTTTTTTCACCTACAATAAGGCAGAAGTTCTAGCTGTAAATACTGCTTTTGAAAAAAGTGTACAAACCCTTCTTTTAAGTGATTCTTTATCTATTGATCAAAAAATATTGTTCAATAAAATAGGGGTAGAAATAATTAATGAAGTTTATAAAGAAGGTTTTTTAGCAACCATTAGTCAGAATATCGTTGCGAATAAAGATGCATTGATTTCTATAACAAAAGAAAATGTTGTGAAAGACATTCCTTTTAAAAATTTATACAATTCAAACAAAGTCTTAAAAATTATTACAGCAAACTTAGAGATCGGTTTTAATGAGTTTAGAAGAAAACAATTTTTTAATATACTCTCTGATATAATTAAACCTAACATTACTTATGATGCAGATTTTACGGAGAAGGTAATTGACAATGAAACGAGAAAGATTTCTTATACAAAAGGAAAGGTTTCTTCAGGAGAATTAATTATTTTAAAAGGAGATATTGTTGAAGGAAAAAAATTAGCAGTATTAAGTTCTTTAAAAAGTGAATCTGAATCTAAAGTTTGGACAGAATCTAATTACAATTGGATTATTTTAGGGTACACTATTTTAGTAGCACTTGCTTTATTAATGCTCTTGTTATTCTTAAAGAAATATCGAGAAGAAATTTACAATAATAACAATAAGGTTACGTTTATATTTTTCAATGTTTTTTCAATGATTTTCATTCAAACATTGGTTATAAATTACAATGCAGATTATTTATATGTTGTTCCTTTAAGTGTTTTGCCAATTATTTTAAAAGCTTTTTTTGATGCACGTTTAGGCCTCTTTGCACATGTGCTTACGGTACTTTTACTAGGGTATGTAGTTCCTAATAGTTTCGAGTTTATTTACCTACATATTATAGCAGGTATTGTTACTATTTTAACCGTTTCAGAACTATATAAGAGAGCCAATCTTTTTATATCTGTTGCCCAGATTACCGGTATTTATATGCTTACTTATTTTGCTTTCTCGATTATAAAAGAAGGCAATGCATCTCAAATAAATGTAGATTACTTTATACTGTTTGGTTTAAATGGATTGCTTTCCTTTCTATCCATTATTTTAATTTATATCTACGAAAAAGTGTTCGGATTGGTTTCAGATGTTACGTTGTTAGAGCTGTCAAACACAAATACAGAGCTTTTAAGAGCGTTAAACGAGAAAGCCCCCGGTACTTTTCAGCATTCTATGCAAGTAGCTAATTTAGCAGAAGCTGCAGCTAATGAAATAGGTGCAAACTCTATGTTGGTAAGAACAGGTGCTTTGTATCACGATATCGGAAAAATGGTAAATCCAATGTATTTTACAGAAAACCAAACTACAGGCGTAAACCCGCACCATGATTTGTCTCCTAAAGACAGTGCTAAAATAATAACAGATCATGTGATAAAAGGAGTAGAAATTGCCAAAAAATATAATTTACCAGACAGAATTATAGACTTTATTAGAACACATCACGGTACTTCTACTACTTATTATTTTTTAATGAAAGAAAAAGAGATGAATCCTGATACCGATGTTGATATTAAAAAATTTCAATATCAAGGGCCAAATCCGTTTTCAAAAGAAACGGCTATTTTAATGATGTGTGATGCTGCAGAGGCGGCTTCTAAAAGTTTAAAAATTCCTACGGCACAAACAATCAGCGACTTAATTGACAGAATTATTGAGAAACAAATGTCCGACAATCAGTTTTTAAATTCTGATATTACTTTTAAAGAGATTGAAACGATTAAAAAGGTAATTAAGAAAAAATTATTAAGTATGTATCATTTGAGAGTTGAATATCCTGAGTAGGAAATAAAGAGAAAAAAACATAAAAACATCTTGCTAAATTGTAAATGTAATATTACATTTGCACTCGCATTTTAAAACAAGTGCGAACAAGTTCAAAACAGGAGAGGTGCCAGAGTGGTAATGGAGCAGATTGCTAATCTGTCGACGGGTAACTGTCGCCAGGGTTCGAGTCCCTGTCTCTCCGCAATTTTCAAGTAACTTTAGAGCGTAAAGTTTACTATTTCGGGGTGTAGCGTAGCCCGGTCATCGCGCCTCGTTTGGGACGAGGAGGTCGC
>CAJXAS010000017.1 GCA_913050305.1 uncultured Polaribacter sp.
TTGGTGTTATATCTTGAGAGTATCCTATCGCTGCGATGCAAAACATTGCAATTGTAAGTATTTTTTTCATAATTTGTTTTTTCTGATTGTGTAACTTTATTAAATATATGCTTTTTATAACAATTTCCAAACATTCACATAACATTAAATTAACATTGATTTTTACACAATAACCAGCAGATACGCTAACTACTAAACTAAAAAGTATCATTGATAATAAAAAAACTTTATATATCGAAGTCTCTATTAGAAATAAAACCAAGAGTTTTTTAGAAATTCTTTACCCTTCTTTTAATACCGAAAAAAAACTAACAATACCTACCTAATAATTAGACCCTACGAATACTAATAATCTAATATCTTTGTCAAGCGAAGGTTAAAATGTAGGCTTCTTCTTTTTTTCAGGAATTACTATAAAATCTTTTAAATAAAAAGGTTCGAAGTAGGCAACATTTTCAATATCACCTTTTTTGTATTTATCATAAGATAATATTGCCATTTCCTTTGAAGAAGGAAACTTATCATCTATAAAAATAGCATTTTTATGGGTAATTATTTCTTTGCATTTATGGGCACCATCTCCTAAAAAATAAACTTTACCCCTATCTAACTCATTAGAAAAAGAAGTTTCATCTATAATTTCCGCTTTAATTTCTCTTATTTTTTTGTGTTGTTTGTCAAAAACAGCAGCGTAAACTTCCATTCTTCGTGCATCTAGCATCGGCACAATTACTCCGCAATCAATAGAAGCAGCAAAAGAAAGAGATGTAAGCGTATCAATTGATATTAATGGTGCATTTAAAGCAAAAGCAAGTCCTTTTGCCGCTGAAACACCAATTCTTAGTCCAGTATAAGAACCCGGACCTTTGCTTACGGCTATGGCGTTTATTTCGGATTTAGAAATATTGCCTTCTTTTAGAATATTTTCTATAAAAGGATGCAAAACCTCAGCGTGCGAATAATTACCATTATTCAATTCTTTAAAAGCTATAATTTTACCACTATCTGCAATACTTACTGAGCAGTTTTTAGTTGAAGTTTCTATGTTAAGGATTATTGCCAATTGTTGTATTTTTTACAAAGATAGTATTTCAAAAAAAGAAATACCTCACAGTGTTTAATTCTGTGAGGTATTGTGTTTATCAGTTTTAATTACTTATTCTAGAATTAATTCACCAGAATAAAACTGCAGCACTTTTGTTTTAAAAACATAATCATACTTAGAACGAATCATAGCGCTTTCTGCACTTACCAAACGTGTTCTTACTAGATCGAAATCAAACAATGTCATAGTCCCGTAATTGTATCTTTCTTGTGCATTTTTAAATGCTTCTTTTTGTGCTGTTAAAGAAATTGTTGCGGCTTGAAATGTTTTTAAACCAGATTTTACATCTAAAAATGCTTGCTCTATTGTTTGCTTTAATATTAATTTCTGACTTTCTAAATTCATTACAGAAACTTCTTTATTAATTAGAGACTGTGCAACTCTGTTCTTAGTTTGAAATCTGTTAAAAATTGGAATGTTAATTGAGACTCCAATATTATACCCTAAATTATCATTTAATTGATTAAAAAAATAATCGTTCGTAAAAATTTCATTAAACCTGTGACTATAGCCAGTTCCCATTCCACCAAAAGCTGTAACTGTTGGCAAAAAAGAGCCTTTTGATAATTTAATATTAAAATCTGCATTATCAATTGCTAGTTTTGCTCTTGCAATTTCTGGCATATAATCTAAAGATTTTTGAAATACTGAAGAAGAGCTCCCATATAACAAGTTCACAGATGGTGTGCCAACATCGATTGCCGCAACATCAAAACCTTTTACAGGTTCTTGCAACAACTGTGCAATATTTAACAATGCCAAATCTAGTGCGTTCTCCTGTAAAATTACACTTTGTAAATCATTAGCTGCTGTAGATTGAAAATTTAATAGTTCTCCTTTTGCAATTGCACCAGCTTCAAATCTAGCATTTGCAGCTTCTATTTGTTTTCTGCTTATTTCTGATTGAATTTTTGCCACTGCTAAATTTTCTTTAGCAAATAAAACATTTAAGTAGGTATTTACTACCCTTAAAGAGATGTCATTTTCTATTTTCTTTAAATCAAGTAAACTAGACTCAACCCCCAGTTGCGCTTGTTTATATGTGTTGGTATTTCTAAATCCATTAAAAATGGTAATATTAGAATTCAAATCAAAAGACGCATTAAAATTATCTGTAGATATTCTTGCATTACTAATATTATCAATAAAAGAACCAAATCCAAATCTACCTGATGAACTTCCATTTAAATTTGGTAAAAAATTACCTTTCGCAATGGCAACATTTTTTTCTGCAAGCTTTACACTTAGTTTATTTTGTTGGATAGAAATATTTTTGACTAATGCCTGATCAACAGCCTCTTTTAATGTCCACGTTTTTTGTGAAAAAGTAGCAACTGAAGTACATAATGCTACAAATAGAATGAATTTATTTTTCAAAATTTACAAATTTTATATAATGTTAACTAATGGTAAGACGAACAAAAATAAAATATGTTACAGGGTTTTACTCTTATTTCAATGTTAATTATTTACCTTCTTATTATAGCGATAAATAGTGAAAAATAAAAGACCAATTAAAAGATAAGGAAAAACCATAAGGTACGTAATACCACTATTTACACCTTCAGCCATCGAAATATCTCCATTTTCTACAACCGCTTTACACATTGCACATTGAGAAAACATAGTTTTTGAAGTAAAAAAAATCAACAATAAGATAACAAGTGTTTTGTTTTTAAACATAATAAGGGGATATCATTAAATATACTATAACGCCAGTAACGGCAACATATAACCAAATAGGAAAGGTTTTCTTTGCTATTTTTTTATGCTCGGTGAAAAGCCCAAGTTTTGCCTTCATGTAGGTAATCAACACCAAAGGAATTACAATTACAGACAAAACAATGTGCGTAATTAAAATAAAATAATAAACATACTTTATAAGTCCTTCACCACCAAAAGAGGTCGAATCTGAAGTCATATGGTATGCTATATACATTAGTAAAAACAACAAAGAACAAGCTATTGCTGCAGTATTTAATTGCTCATGTAATTTTTTATTTCCTTTTTTTATAGCGATAACTGCTGCTATTAATAACACTGCAGTTAGCCCATTTATAGACGCATAGATTGGCGGAAGAAATTTTAACGGAGCTACATCAAACCCCAAACTTCTTAGATTAACACCAAATAAAGCCGCTACAGCTATTGGAATTATTACAGACAATGCCGTAATAATTTTTTTATACTTTTTTTCTTGTGCTAAATTATTCATTCAGTAATATTTTAATGTCTTCTTTTATTTCTTTTATTTGATCTGGAAAACCATTATCTTCTAGAGCGTTATAATAAATAATTGTGTTTCCGTTTTCGTCTTTTCTAGAACGAATAAATCCGTCTTTATCTACCAAAGCAAAATAACCAGAGTGTTCAAATCCGCCGTGTTCTTCTTCCCCTTTTCCTGCATATAATTGAAACCCTTGTTTTGCTAATGCATACACCATATCATCAGATTTACCTGTAAGTAAATGCCAATTTCTATGCGTGATTCTATTTATCTGTGCATATTCCTTTAAAACTTCTGGTGTGTCTATTTCTGGTGTAATAGAGATTGAAGCAATTCCAAAATTTGGATTGCCAAAAAAGGCATCCTGAATGGTCACCATTTTTTGATTCATTATTGGACAAATACTTGGACATGTTGAAAAGAAAAACTCTACTACATATACCTTACCCTCATAATTTTTATTTGTAATTGTTTTCCCTTCTTGATTTATGAATTCAAACTCAGGTACCTTTCTTTTTTGAGGGTTTGCTTCATTCGTTTTTAAATATTCTAACGTGGTATCTGCTTTAAACCTATCTACTACTTTTGGTACCGTATAAATACCAAATAATAAAATAATAAATGCAATACCTATATATGAATACTTCTTTTTCATAAGCCTACTTCTTTTCTATCTGCTTTATTTTTATTTTTAAATGCAGCATAATATTCATAATAGAGTACGTTTATATCATCTTTCATTATTTTCTTTAATTCTGCAACAGAATTCATATCATATCCAACTAGTTTCCTTTGTTTCTTTTCTTCATCGTCTGTACGCTCTCTTAAATATCCATTTTTATCCACTATAAAAGCATCAGAGGTATAAAAATCATCTAAAGAAGTATTCGTTTTAAAGCTGTCAAAAAATGTGTTTATATTTTCTCTAGAACCGGCTGTAAACTTCCACTTTGCCATATCTGTGAAAGCACCAAGTTCTTTTTTAAAGCTTAAGACTTCTTTGTCGGTACCTTTAGGGTAAATCGCAATAATTTGAAAATCATTATGTTCAATAAACTTTTTATAAATATTTTGATTCAAATTAAATACACCTCCCTTATTATTAGCAATATCACCTCCTAAAAAACAAATTAAAGAAACTTTATTTTTTAATGTTTTTGTTGAATCAACTATTGAGATATCTAAAGTATTCTCGCCATAGATTGGTAGTTTAGCAGCGTTATTTATTCCTGTTGACAGCAATAAAAAACACATCAGTGGAAAAATAAATAGTAAAAATAAAACGATTCTTTTTTTAGTGAAAAATTTCATAATTCTCTTTTAGTGTGTACCTTTTATGTATAAAAAAAGGTGGTTAAAACCACCTTTTAAAATTTTATATTACCATTTTACAAGTGGTGATAATGTATCGAATATGTAGCCTCCTTCAAATAAAAACAGTGTGACGAGATATGAGATTAAAAAGACGGCAGACCAAACAATAGAGCGTCTAAGCCATTTCTTCTCTCCTTCTAAGTGCATAAAAACCCATGCAATTCCATATGCTTTTGCTAGTGTTAAAATGATGAAAATCCAATTTAACCAACTTGTACCCATGCCTTGTAAATGCAAAGCTGCAGGTTTAAGAATACCTAGGTATACTTCTACTATTGTTATAAAAGAAAGGATACCAAAAACTATCCATATTCTTTTTGTATTCGATTCGTGCGCGTGTGCCATTTCTTCTATTTATTTTTTTGTTATACTAAGTAAAAAAAGGTAAATACAAATACCCAAACTAAATCTACAAAGTGCCAGTATAAACCAACTTTTTCTACCATTTCGTAATGTCCTCTTTTCTCATAAGTTCCTAAGATTACATTAAAGAAAATAATAATATTAATTGCAATTCCAGACACTACGTGAAAACCGTGAAAACCAGTAATAAAGAAAAAGGCATCTGCAAAAATTGTATTACCATATTCGTTTTCCTCTAAATTAGCGCCTTCTACAACTCTATCTGTTCTTGCTAGCATTGCAGAACCTGCTTCTCTAGAAAGAATTGTTTTTTGTTTCTTATCTAAATCTATTAATTCTGTTCTTACTTGAATTTCAGGATTTGCATTATACGCTTGAATTACTTGTGCTACAGAATAATTAGCAATTGTACCCTCCTCTTCAAACCATAATCCGTTTTTCTTAGTATGCTGAACTCTACCGTCTGTTCTGTTACCAATAACAAAATCTGCCAAAGCAATTTGTTTACCATCTTTTACAAACTGTAACAACTTACCTTCCGTTGTTTTTACAGCCCCATAAGACCCTTTAATAAAAGTATTCCATTCCCAAGCTTGTGAGCCTACAAAAATAATACCTCCAATAATCGTAGCAAACATATACCAAGCTACTTTATTCTTTTTCATTTGATGACCAGCGTCTACCGCTAACACCATTGTTACAGAAGAAAAAATCAAGATAAACGTCATAATTGCAACGTAAATCATTGGAAAATCTCCGTGCACAAAAGGTACGTGCGTAAAAACCTCATCTGCAATTGGCCAAGTGTCTATAAACTTAAAACGTGTTAACCCATAAGCAGCTAAAAAACCAGAAAAAGTTAATGCATCTGATAGGATAAAATACCACATCATCATTTTACCATAACTAGCGCCAAATGGTTTCCCACCTCCGCCATTCCAGATATCCTTTTTGTCAGTTGGTACAGCAATATTTGCTTCCATAAATGTATTCTATTGATTGAATGTTAAAAATAGTTTTGCAAAATTAATCATTTTTCATCACCTAATAAAATAGAAAAAGAAAAATAGATAAATCCATAGTATATCTACAAAATGCCAGAAGATTGCACCGAGTTCAAACCCCAGTAAATCATTTGGTTTGTACTTATATTTAAAATGATTATAAATAACAACAAAAAGTACAATTACACCAGCCAATAGGTGTAAAACGTGCATTAACGTGATGCCAATTATAAACGATGTAGACACTGTACTTCCTGGTCCAGTAAAATACAGGCCTAAGCCTTTAAGTTCATTAAAGCCTTCGTATTGTTGCCAAATAAAACCAATTCCTAGAAATAAAGTTACCACTAGTAATATAAGTGACATCTGTCTTTTTTCTTGCTTCAAAAATCTTTGAGACAAGATTATTGTAATGCTGCTAGCAACTATTAAAAAAGTACTAATATAAAAAGCATCAGGCAAATCAAAAGTTACCCAATCATCTCTTTCCATACTAATTACGTATGCACTTGTTAAGCCTGCAAAAAACATCACCATACTTATCATAGAAACCCACAACATTGGTTTTCCAGATTTTCTTCTGTTAGCAGTTTTTTCTTGTTCTAATGTTTGTTCTACCATCTTCCTTTTTTAATGTAAAAATTTATCTACTACGTATATAATTTGTACAACTGTAATGTACAGGACACTCGATAACATTAATTTTCTCGCATCTATATTTTCTTGACTTTTATAAAGTTTAACACCATAATGTAACATTACAATACCCAATAGCGCAATAATTACTGCGGTTGTTGGATAAATATAAAACGCTCCAGAAACTTTTAAAACTGGCGCTATAGAGACTAAAATCATTATTCCTGTATAAAAAATAATTTGCTTTATGGCCCCTCTATCTTTAGTTCCCATAGGCAACATATTAAAGCCCGCTTTTTTATACTCCTCAAACTGCAACCAACCAATTGCCCAAAAGTGCGGAAATTGCCAGAAGAACTGAATCATAAACAGAAATCCTGCTTCAATACCAAAATTATTAGTTGCGGCAACCCAACCAAGCATAAAAGGAATTGCTCCTGGAATTGCACCCACAAACACGGTTAAAGGTGTTACTGCCTTTAAAGGGGTGTAAACACATGTGTATAGGAATATTGACACTGCGCCAAATAATGCCGACTTAGGGTTGATGCTATATAAGATTGAAATACCTAAAACGGTAAATACTATTGCAATCGTTAATGCAACGTTTACAGACATTCTACCTGTTGGCAAAGGTCTGTTCTGCGTACGTTTCATAATAGCATCTGTATCTTTTTCTATAATTTGATTAAATGCATTAGAAGCACCAACCATGAAAAAACCACCAATAGCTAAAAGAAATAGTATAAAGTAATCTACAGTTTCTACCGCTAACAAATAACCAGCCACAGAAGAAAACACAACACTTAAAGACAAGCCAACTTTAGTAAGTTGCTTAAAGTCTGAAATAATAGTTTTCATAGATGTTTTATTATCTGAAATAACGGCTGTATTCATATCACCATAATTAGCTTGCAAAGATATTTGATAAATATGAATTTACCATAGTTTTTAGAGCTTTTGATGTTAAATAAATAAAAAAACCCACTCAATAAATTGAGTGGGAAAATTGCTATGAAAAAGAAAAAGTGTAATTCTTTAAAAGAACTACACATCAAAGATAATATATATATATGTAAAAAAATAAAATATTATAATTTTATAACAATATTCTTTTTTAGTAAATATTCTTGGTTACTTTCTATACAAGTTGCAAAACCTTTTTCATCAAATTCTAATCTATGGCCATATTCACTAACCCAACCTATTTGCTTCGAAGGGTTTCCAACAACCAAGGCAAAAGGTAAAACCTCTTTAGTAACCACTGCACCAGCGCCAATAAAAGCATATTCACCAATATTGTTACCACAAATAATAGTAGCATTAGCACCAATAGTAGCTCCTTTTTTTACAATAGTTTTTTGGTATTCATTTTGTCTTTTAATGGCACTTCTAGGGTTTATCACATTTGTAAAAACCATAGAGGGACCTAAAAAAACATCATCTTCACAAATAACCCCACTGTAAATAGAAACATTATTTTGAACTTTTACATTTTGTCCAAGAATAACTTTTGGAGAAATCACTACATTTTGTCCAATATTACAACCTTCTCCGATAACACAATGGGACATAATATGACTAAAGTGCCAAATTTTAGTATCTTTCCCAATAGTACAATCAGTATCTATAACAGCTGTTTCGTGCGCAAAAAAATCTTTCAAAATTAGTAGCTTTGGTTTGAGTGTTGTTCTTTATTTATTATTTCTTTTGATGAAGATGTTCCAATTCTATCTACTCCTAAAGAAATCATTTTCAAAGCTGTTTCGTAATCTCTTACACCACCTGCAGCCTTAATTTTTAATGGTTTCGCATTTTTAGAAATTAACATCATATTTTCAAAAGTAGCCCCATTTGGAATCTCCCTTTCTGTTTTAAAAAATCCTGTAGACGATTTTACAAACACATTTTTTGCGTTTTCTTCTCCAAAATTTTCTAAAACAAGTTGTTTCACAAGTTGTGAAATTACAATTATTTCTTCATTTGATAAAGCTGCAACTTCTATAATAAATTTTGCAATTTTTTGATTGCTAAGGCAAAGTGCTATGCAACGAGTTACTTCTTCTGTTACCAAATCTATATTTCCTTTTTTAAAAGCATTATAATTAACAACGAAATCCAACTCATCTGCACCTAATTTAATTGCATTTTCAGCTTCTTGTATTTTTTGCTTTAAAGATGCATCTCCGCAGGGAAAGTCAATGACAGTGCCAATTAAAACCTTAGATCCTGAAATGCTTATTATTTTTTTTACCGCTGCTATATAGTTGGAACGGATCATAACTAACTTATAATCATAGCTAATTGCCTCCTTTGTAAGTGCCACTATTTTCTCCAAATTTTCTTTTTCAGTAATACCTAATTGTATTGCCGTTTTTAAATATGTTGCGTCCAAATAATGACTTATTTTCATTTTACAAAAATAACAAAATCTAAATAACAGCTATAAAAAAACCCAACCAATTGGTTGGGTTTTTTTTACTCTACACTAAAAGCTATTGGTAGTGTATACCTGACTCTTACAAATCTATTTTGTTGCTGTCCTGGAGTAAATTTAGGAAGTTTCTTAATGAGCCTTGCTGTTTCTTTTTTTAATTGTTTATGAGGTGCTCTAATTTTTATGTCTATAACATTACCTTTCTTATCTATTAAAAATTGCGTTCTAATTTTATATTTTCCAGCACTTAATCCTAACTCATTTGCAAGACCTGCATCAAAATTACGTTGTACAAAACGTTTCATTTTTCTATCGAAACACACTTTGTTTTCGGTTTTAGAAAGCCCCTCACATCCTTTAAAAATAGGTGCATTTTGAATGTTGATAAAAGAGACAGCATCTTCAGGTCTAAACTCTTCATCTTCTTTTTCTTCTTCAAAACTATCAATATCTAATATTTTCGGATTTTCGACATCAATATCAATAACCGTCTCAATTATTGGATTGTCAGCTTTTATTATTTTTTCAAAAAAAACAGGTTTTTGTTTTGGAGTTTCTTGTTTTGGAATAATTTTTGGCTCTTTTCTAAAAACAACTTCTGTATCAGGAGTAAATAGATAGACTTCAGATTTAAAATCTAAATTTTCGTCTGCCACTGTCTTATGCTCTGTCTTATGCTCTAAAGAAATAAAAACGACAAAGAGCACCAGAACAAGACCTAACTGCAGAAAGATGTTAGAAAACTTTTCTAATTGTTTGGTAGGTTGCTTTTTTAGATTTTTCATAATTAAATTGTTTTTAAAGGTTAAGACTATTTTAAAACCAAAGAACATGCCAAAAAAAAACAGCATCAAATTTCTTTGATGCTGTTTATCTTATTTAATTAAAAAATATAAAAATTATTCTAAATGTTTCGCTGCTACTTTCTCTAATTGATCATACCAATTTTGGCCAAATTTACGCACCAAAGCTTGTTTAACAAACTTGTATACTGGCACTTGTAGTTCTTTTCCTAAAGTACAAGCATCATCACAAATCTCCCACTTGTGGTAATTTACAGCAGAAAACTCGCTGTAATCTTTTACTCTTATTGGGTATAAGTGGCAAGAAACTGGTTTTTTCCAATCTATTTCCCCAGAATTATATGCTTCTTCAATACCACATAAGGTTTTATTCTTTTCATCGAAAATTACATAAGCACAGTCTGCATTATTAATTAAAGGAGTTTCGATTTCTCCCCATTCATTTTTAACCCAAACACCTTCTTTCTCGATAACAGCAATTCCTTCTTTTCTTAAGAAAGGCTTTATCTTCGGATAAATATCTTCTAAAATTTTAGCCTCCCCTTCCTCTAAAGGGGCACCAGCATCGCCGTCTACACAGCAAGCACCGCCACAAGCAGAAAGATTACACACAAAATCTTTTTCTATAATATCTTCTGAAACTATTGTTTTCCCTAGTTGAAACATCTGACAAAAATAAGACAATTATTTACTTTAAATTTACACTTTGCTAAACTTAGTTAACTAATTTTGTAAAATTAAAAAAAGAGATCATGAAATTCAACTTTAAAGAAATAGTTACGGCATTTATGGTATTATTTGCTGTTATAGATATTGTAGGAAACATTCCTATTATTATCGATTTACGCAAAAAAGTAGGGCACATACAATCTGGAAAAGCCTCTTTAATTGCAGGTGTTATTATGATTGTATTCCTTTTTTTAGGACAAAGTTTATTAGGCTTAATAGGTATCGATGTAAATTCTTTTGCCGTTGCAGGGTCTTTTATCTTATTCTTTATTGCTTTAGAAATGATTTTAGGAATTACACTGTATAAAGACGATGAAAATTCAGCTACCATTACAGCCACTGTTTTTCCATTAGCTTTTCCTTTAATTGCAGGCCCTGGTAGTTTAACAACGTTGCTTTCTTTGCGTTCAGAGTTTCATATAGAAAATATAATTGTAGCCGTTTTATTAAACGTAGCATTAATTTATGCTGTTTTAAAAACATCTTCTAAAATTGAAAAAATTATTGGTCCGAACGGAATTTTAATTATTAGAAAAATCTTTGGAGTCATATTATTAGCTATTTCTGTAAAATTATTCGCAACCAATATAAAAGAATTGTTTTAAAATGAATTTTGATGTATTAATTATTGGTGGTGGTGTTTCTGGTTTGCAATGTGCCTTGGTTTTAGGTTCTGCAAAAGAAAAGCCTTTTGCAATGGATAAAAAGATTGGTGTTATTGTGCACCAAAAAGCATCTCACTTGCAAAATGCTTTATTTAATAATGTTTTAGGGTTGCCTGCAAAAACTATAGGAAGAAATATTTTAGTTGAGGGAAGACAACAGTTATCAACTTTATACCCTACTATTTCTCAAATAGAAATGGAAAAAGTAATTTCTGTCGATGATTTGAAGGATGTATATAAAATTGTTACAAATAAAGGCACATACACCTCTAAAATTGTAATTATTGCTTTAAATTACTCTAAACCTTTTACTATAACAGGTTTAGAAAATTTTATAGAACCTCACGAAAAAGCAAATCCAGAAAAAGATAGAATTCAACTTAAAAACAAAGAGGGTTTTATAAAAGATGGCTTGTATTGTTGCGGAACCATTGCTGGTTGTAGAAGTCAGTTTGCAATTGCCGCAGGAAGCGGAGCTGCTGTTGCAACAGACATATTAACCCTTTGGAATGGTGGTAATCATATTAAAATTCACGACAAATTATAACTAAAAAATCCAGCTATACAGCTGGATTTTTTTTATTTTAAAAGGAAAAAAATTACTCTACCGTAACAGATTTCGCTAGGTTTCTTGGTTGATCTACATTCTTATTTAACATTACTGCAATATGATAAGAAAGTAACTGAAAAGGTATTGTGGTTAACAAAGGGGCTAAGGCTTCCTCCGTTTCTGGAATTTCAATTACATGATCAGCAATTTCTTTTACCTGAGTATCTCCCTCGGTAACAATTGCAATAATTTTACCGGATCTAGATTTAATTTCTTGAATATTACTTACTACTTTTTCGTAATGTCCTTTACTTGTAGCAATCACAAAAATTGGCATATTCTCATCAATCAAAGCAATTGGCCCGTGTTTCATTTCTGCTGCAGGATAGCCTTCTGCATGAATATATGAAATCTCTTTTAATTTTAAAGCACCTTCTAAAGCTACAGGGAAGTTAAAACCTCTACCTAAATACAAGCAATTTTTAGCATCTTTATAAACTGCTGCGATTTCCTTTACTTTGTCTTCTATTTTTAATAAAGTCTCTATTTTCTTAGGTATTAACTTCATTTCTTGCATAAACGCTCTCAGTTCAGGTTTCGAAATTTCCCCTTTTCTAGAAGCTAATTTTAATGCAATTAATGTTAAAACTGTAATTTGTGTTGTAAATGCTTTTGTTGAAGCAACTCCTATTTCTGGACCTGCATGCGTGTATGCTCCCGCATCTGTTTCTCTCGCGATAGAAGATCCTACCACATTACAAATACCAAAAACAAATGCACCCTTTGATTTTGCTAATTTTATTGCTGCTAATGTATCTGCAGTTTCACCAGATTGCGAAATTGCAATCACCACATCTTTTGATGTAATTACGGGGTTTCTATACCTAAATTCTGACGCATACTCTACTTCAACTGGTATGCGTGCTTTATCTTCAATAAGATATTCTCCTACTAAACCAGCATGCCAAGAAGTACCACAAGCAATAATAATAATTCTATCTGCATTTAAAAACTTATTAATATGATCATCTATACCAGACATCCTTATAACACCCTCATCGGCAAGCATTCTTCCACGGTAGGTATCTATAATTGCTTTAGGTTGCTCATGTATTTCTTTCAGCATAAAATTATCATAACCTCCTTTTTCTATCTGATCTAGACTTAATTTAAGCTTCTGAACATTAGCGTCAACTTGAACATCATTTTTAATTTTTCGTATTTTAATGTCTTTCCCTACCTTAATGATTGCAAGCTCTTCGTCTTCTAAATAAATAGCACTTTTTGTGTATTCAATAAAAGGAGAAGCATCTGAAGCGATAAAAAACTCAGAATTCTCTTTTCCAACTCCTATTGCAATTGGGCTCCCTAAACGCGCCACAACTATTTCATTTGGCTTTGCTTTGTCGAAAACAGCAATCGCATAGGCACCGATAACATTATTTAGAGCCAATTGTACCGCTTTCCCTAATTTACATCCTTCGTTTTTCTTAACCTCTTCTATTAAGTTCACTAAAACTTCAGTATCTGTATCGCTTTTAAAAACGTATCCTCTAGAAATTAATTCTTTCCTAAGGGCATCGTAGTTTTCAATGATTCCGTTATGAACAATTACTAAATTACTCGATTGAGAGGTATGGGGATGAGAATTAATATCATTTGGAACCCCGTGTGTTGCCCAACGCGTATGACCGATTCCTATTTGGCCAACTTTTCTTTGCGCTTCTTTTTCTGTAATCGCCTCTAAATCAGAAACTTTTCCTTTTGTTTTTGAAAGTTGAATATTTTTACCGTCAAACATCATAATACCAGAGCTATCATACCCCCTGTATTCTAATCTTTTTAATCCGTTCATTACTATAGGATACGCATCTCTGTATCCTATATAACCTGTTATTCCACACATAGCAAATGTATTTTTTTAGTTATTAATATTCTTTTCTGTATACGATATTTTTAACTGTGCTCTTCTTACACCATTTAAATTTTCATCTCCATTTAAAATTGAAATAGATTTAGGATTCCAATTATAATTTTTGAAAATTGTATCTGTAATTTGAGTATCTGAAGTATTATAAACCTTTAATCTTAAAGGTGGATTGTAATCTGTTTCTCCACTTAAAATATCTGACAAATAATCTGTAATTCTAAAAGTATAGTGGTCTTTCTTGTTATTTTCTTTTTCTAAAAACCCACCAAAAGTTGCAAGACCCTCAGTAAAAATATCTTTTATATGACTAGAAATAGCGTTTGAATTTAAATCTTCTCCTCTTTTATATAGATATAATTGATTTGCAGTATTTGTTGTGTCAGAATCTTGATTGATATAAAAAGTTAATGAAGCATCATTAATTAACCAATCCTTATCTCTTAAATCTGTTAATTGCGTGCCTTTTAAAATTTCTATTTTTGCTTCAGAACCGGCAGCTCCCTGCAACTTCACTTCATTATTAACAGGGTACACCTTATTATTAGATTTATACTTACCATTTATAATACCTCCTAATTGAAACCTGTGTCTATTTGTTATTACGGTATCAATTTCCGTGCTATTACTCTTGAAAAAAGTATTTGTATAATACACTTCAATTAAAGAGCTTGTAGCCCCTACACCAGTGCTACTTAAGTTAAAAGATATTAAAGCTCCTCCTCTTTCTCCAGATGCATGCGTTTTTTCTTTTGCATCGATCACAATACCTCTAAAGTAATTATTAAAATTACTTTGAGACTCAAAGTTAGGAGTCTCATAATTATCTAAAAACACTTCTTTTACAAAACTTTTCTTTAATGGTATAATTGCCATTGGTAAAGGAACAGTTGTATTAGCGTTTGCCGTATATCTTATAGTATCGGTTTTATATAAATCACCTAAACTATTTCTTCTTTTAATGATTACTAAGGTATCATTTTCAGTAGGCGCAAAATCCATATTTTCTACTGCTGTTAACGTGTTCGCATTTGTCTCATATTCTCTATCTGACAAAAACTCGTTTGTTTTTGAAGGATCAGCAGGATTTAAAATGTTTAAATAAGTTTCTAACTCATAAATATTCAATGTAAATGGCAAATCTGAATTTCCCGTTACAGAATCTAATTCATAAATTGGTCTGCTACCATTAGATATTAAAGTTGAATGATATGGTAATCTTAAAAATGCAGTATCTATGGTTGTTTCATATAACAATCCATCAGGGTTGTCATATGAGGCTAACTTTAAAGCTGAATTGATGTTTATTTGAGAAACTATAGATGCTTCAATATTTTCATATTCCTCATTTATATAAGTTCCTAAAAGGTACTGTCCTTGAAGACCAAAAAACGGAGTTCCCCCCAACTCTAAGCCATCTCCTCTTATGTTTTCTATGGCTGCATTGGAAACCAACACCTCTATAATTGTATCATTTGTAGAGAATTTTGTATTACTTACAACACCACTACGTATATCTGTAAAATCTTCTTCGCAAGAAATAACACCTGCAAACACCAAAAACAAAACACCTAAGTAGATGCCTTTTCTATAAATATTTTTCACACTAAAAATAATTAATTAACTGAGACTAAATCAGTATAAAAATTTAAATAACTCTCTTTAAAGTTCTCTTCTTGAAATCCTAAGACGGGAATCTTTTTTTCTTCGATAAAAGAAGATAATTCCTCGGAAATATCTTCACTACCATGAATAATCGCATCCGAGTTTTCAATGGCACTTTTTAATATATTGGTATGGTTCGGTATCTTTATTGTTGCAATTTTATCATTACTCTTCAGATCAAAAGTTACTTTATCTGCAAGATCTTCGCTTAATGTTCCTTCAAAAGGATTGTTGTAAACAGAAGTAATAATCTTGCTTTCAGTAAACAATGGTTCTTCGTTATAAAACTCTCTTAAATAAAGAGGTAATAAAGATGCCATCCAACCATGAACATGAATAATATCTGGTGCCCAATTTAATTTTTTCACAGTTTCTACAACACCTTTTGCAAAGAAAATTGCACGCTCATCATTGTCATCAAACAATTGATCGTCTTCATCTGTAAAAACAGCTTTTCTTTTAAAATATTCTTCATTGTCTATAAAATAAACTTGCATTCTTTCTTTTGGGATAGAAGCAACCTTTATTATCAATGGCATATCCATGTCGTTTACAACTAAATTCATCCCAGAAAGACGAATAACCTCATGTAATTGATGTCTTCTTTCATTAATAACACCGTACCTTGGCATAAAAATTCTGGTCTGTACTCCTTTAGAATGTGCGTTTTTAGCAGCATTAAAGGCAGTTAACGATAATTCTGTTTCTGGCAAGTAGGGTACTACTTCAGATGAAACAAATAATATTCTCTTGTCCTTCATTAAATCAAACTCTTTTTATGAGAGTGGCAAAAATACAAATTATTATGCTAATATCGTGTTAAAATGGTAAGTTTGCACACTTTATCAACAATACAAGAATGAAAATTTTCAACAATAAAAAAGACCTAAAAGACTGTCTTTTAGACTATAAAACAAACAAAAAAACCATTGGTTTTGTGCCAACTATGGGGGCATTGCACGAGGGGCATTTGTCTTTAATTGAAAATGCAAAGCTAAAAAACGACATTGTTGTAGTAAGTATTTTTATAAACCCTACACAATTTGACAATGTAGAAGATTTAAAGCAATACCCCAAAACAATAGAAAACGACATCAAATTACTAAACTCTGTGTCTTGTGATATCTTATTTTCACCTTCTGTAAAAGAAATTTATTTAGAAAATATTGCTTCAGAAAAATTTAATTTTGATGGTTTAGAACATCAGATGGAAGGAGCGTTTAGAAAAGGGCATTTTGATGGTGTTGGTACTATTGTAAAAACCTTATTTGAAATTATTGAGCCCAACAAAGCCTATTTCGGACAAAAAGATTTTCAACAATTACAAATTGTGAAGAAAATGGTAGACAAGTATCACTTAAATGTAACCGTTAAAGGATGCCCAATCTATAGGGAAGAAAACGGTTTGGCTATGAGCTCTAGAAACGCAAGATTATCAAAAGAACAGCGAGAAGCTGGGCCTTTTATTTATAGAACACTGAATAAAATTCAACAGAAATTTGAC